>JAGQRJ010000523.1 GCA_020425635.1 Planctomycetota bacterium
CCCAGCGGGGCCCCGATCGCGGGGGCGACGGTGTCTCACGTGCCCCTCGACCCCGGCGGTCCGCGCGCGCGGACCGACGCCCAGGGCCGCTGCGAGCTCACCTGCCCCGGCGGCGAGGCTTGCCGGCCGCTGTGCCCGGGCGTCTACCGCTTCGAGGCCCCGGGCTACGCCACCGCGGTGCGCGGCCTCGGCGAACAGGAGGGGCCCGACGAGGAGGTCGTGACCTTGCTCGCGCCGCGGGAGCTGCGCGGGGTGGTCGTCAGCGCCGCCGGCGGACCGCTCGCGAACGCCCAGGTCAGCGCCGAGTCCGAGACCTGGACGGCCGAGGTGCGCACCGAGGCCGACGGCGCCTTCGCCTTCGTGGACGCGCCGCAGGGCGAGCCGACCGTGTTCTCGTTGCGCGCCGCGGGCCACGTCGCCCAGGTCTTCTCCGAGGCCGACCTCCCCGAGCTGGTGCTCGGGACCGGCGCCAGCCTCTCCGGACGCGTGCTCGACTCCCAGGGGCGTCCGCTGAGCGGGGCCCAGGTGCGCGTGCACCTGGCCAATCGGCTCGGCGACCCGCAGCTGCTCGTCAGCGACGCGAACGGCGGCTTCGTCGCGGGCGGGCTCGCCGAGGACGAGGACCTCGCGCTCGAGGTCCGCGGCGGGGGCGAGGGGGCCTTCGCGCCCTGGCAGCCCTACACCCCCGAGCTCGAGCTGCGGACCGCGCCGCTGGGGACCCTCGTGGTCGAGGGCTGCCCGCCGAACGTGACCCTCGAGCTGGCGCAGCGCGACGTCGCCTGCGGGGTCGCCCGGGGCTCGGGCCCGGGGAGCGTGGCCTTCCCCGACCTGATCCCAGGGGCCTACACCTTGACCCGCCGCGACTCGGGCTGGGCGGTCGTGGTCGAGGTCCCCTCGGGGGCCATGGCGCGCGAGCCCTTCGCCAGCCTCGAGACCGACGCCCCCCCCGCTCCCGACCTGCTCCCCGCAGGCACCCAGGCCCTGCGCGTGCGGGTGGTCGACGAGCGCGGCGCCCCGGTGCGCTGGGCCCAGGTGAGCGTGACCGCGGGGCCCGTGAGCGCAGAGCGCGCGGCCGACGACCGCGGGGAGTGCCAGTTCGCCGAGCTCCCGCGGACCCCCGCGACCGTGCGCGCCAGCGCGCCGGGCCGGGTGCTCGTGGCGCCCGTGACCTACGACCCCGCCCTCGACGGCGGCGAGCAGGTGACGGCCGTGCTCGCCACGCCCACGGAGCTCCGGGGCTCGATCGGGGCCGCCGCGCGGCCCTTGCTCCGCCTGTGGCCGGCCGGACGCCCCGAGCTCGAGCGCAGCTTCGAGGGCACCCCCGACGGGCGCTTCCGCTGGGGCGGCCTCCCCCCCGGGACCTACGAGCTCGCGCTGAGCGCAGACGGCTACGTGGCCCAGGAGCTGACCGTGAAGCTGCCGCTCGCGAGCGAGCTCACGCTCTCCCTCGAGGTGTGGCGCGGCCACGACCACGAGCCCGGCGACGGGCACGGCGACGAGCACGAGGACTGAGCGCGACCCCCCGGGCGCTGCCCGACCCCGCGCGCGCTAAGATCGGAGCGAGGAGGCCTGGCGTGGAGCCGTCCGAGACCACGATTCTGCCCCTCCTGCACTACACCGGGATCGCGGCGCAGTGCAGCGAGGCCGAGTTCGCCCAGCGCTTCCCCGCGCCGGCCCTGCTCCTCGCGCCCTTTCGCCGGCACGAAGACGACACGCGCTTCGAGACCTTGCCCGGCGACCAGCGCGCGGGCGGGCTACCCCTGGTGGCGCCGGTCGTGAAGCGCGAGGGGATCAACATGTTCCGCTCCATGATCACGCTCGGGCGCGCACCCAACAACGACATCGAGCTCAACGCGCAGAGCGTGTCCAAGTTCCACGGCTACTTCCTCGACGGACCCGACGGCGGGCTGGTGTTCGCCGACGGCAACTCGAGCGGCGGGACCTTCGTCGACGGCGCGCGGCTCCCCAGCGGAGGGCGCGCCCCGGTGCGTCCGGGCACGCGGCTGCGCTTCGGGGCGCTGGACGCCACGCTCTGCAGCCCCGCCATGCTCTACGAAGCCGCGCTGGCGGACCCCGACGACGAGCCGGCGACGAAGCCCTGAACGACCCCGGCCCGCCAGTTGCCTGGCGGGCCGGGATCGGGGGGCTGGAGGCGCCGGGAGTCGAACCCGGGTCCCGAGAAAAGTCCACCACGGCCTCTACGTGTGTAGTTCACTAGTGTAGGTCTCGCCCCTCGGCCCTAACGAACCCAGCGCTAGAGGAGCCAGTCTCAGAACTTTCTCGTCCCGCCCCCCCTGAGACGCAGGGTGCGGTGACCAGCCCATCTTGTGGCCTCCTACCGTCGTCCCATGGGCGGGGACTCCGGGGAGGGCTGTTAGCGTTTAACTAAGCAGCGAGTGCAAACTGAGGATTGACAGTTATGCGTTTTTCCGGGGTTTAACGAGGCCGCCGGACACCTCGACACGCAGCACGTAGCTTATCCAATCCGGTCGATACCGTTTCGCCCCCTGTGGTTCGAGTCGACGGACAGTATACGTCCGCGGTACTTCAACGGCCCGCCTGGGCGCGGTCCATGTCGCGCTTGTCCTGCTTTTTCTTGAGGGCCTCGCGCTTGTCATGGCGCTTGCGGCCCTTGCCGACCCCGAGCTTGACCTTGGCGTAGCCCCGGCGGAAGTGCAGGTCGAGGGGCACGATCGAGAGCCCCTTGCGGTCCATGTGGATCTTCAGCCGACCGATCTCGCGCCGGTGCAAGAGCAGCTTGCGCGGGCGCGTCGGGACGTGGTTGGTCCAGCTCCCGTTCTTGTATTCGGGAATGTGCAGGTCGTGGAGCCAGGCCTCGTCGCCCTTGATCCGCACGTGGGCGTCGCCGAAGGAGACCTTGCCGTCGCGCAGGACCTTGACCTCGGTCCCCTGGAGCACGAGCCCCGCCTCGAGCTCCTCGACGAACTCGAAGTCGTGAAACGCCTTGCGATTCTTGGCGATCAGCTTGGTGCCTTCCGGCGGGGACTTGGCCATGACCTGCATTCTGCCATCGGACTCGGGATTGACGAGCCACTGTCGCTGTCTATACTGAGCCGACCACCAGCTGAGGTGGCGGAATTGGCAGACGCGCTAGGTTCAGGTCCTAGTCCACTTCACGTGGGTGGAGGTTCGAGTCCTCTCCTCAGCAACGAAAGAGCCCCGCGTCTCGCGGGGCTCTTTTTTTTGTGCCTCCTCAGCAGAACCTGTGGGTCGCTCCCTAGCGCGGGCCCGGAGGAGCTCTGGGGGGCCGCTCCGCCTGGGCTCTCAGCCAGGCGGCGACCTCGAGCGACTCGCGCTCCGCGCCTTCGACGGTCAGGTGGTCGAGGGTCGCGAGCAAGCCGTTGGGGTAGGTCCGCCCAAACGGCGCGTAGACCTCGGCGAGCGGGTGGCGCGCGGCGATCTGCTGGACCTCGGCCTCGAGCACGCGGAGGGTCTCGAGGTTCTCCGGCGTGGCGAGGGCTTCAGGGATCGGGTTGAGCACGAGGAGCGCAGGGCACGCGTCTCGTCCGAGCTCGCTCAAGAGCTCGTCGAGGCCACGTCGGCAGTCCGCCGACACGTGCGCCTCGCCGAAGCGCAAGGCCCCGCCCCACGGGCGGCGGAGGGGCTCCTCGAGCGCCCCCTTCGACAGCGCGAGGAACGCGCCGACCTCGAGGTCCGAGGGGTAGGGCCCGCGCTCGACCTCGAGGAAGCGATCGCGGAGCCAGGCGTTGCGCAGGCGCGCGAGGCTGACCCTCAGCTGCCGGCTGGGGGGCGTCTGCGGCGGAAGCGGCTCGGGAGCCCGGCTCGCGTTCAGCTGGAAGCGCGGCGCCTCCTGCAGGAGCAGGTAGAGCGACATGTGGTAGATCACGAAGCGGGGCGCTCCGCGCTTCGCGCGATACGCGTCGTAGAGTCGCCGGTGTCCCCCGACGCCAGGAAACGCCAGGGTGCCCAGGTTCCACGCGCTGAGCCCGGTGGCCTGCTCGATCGTCTTCGGGCGCAGTCCCATGAGGCAGGAGCTGTCGCCGAGGAGCAAGACGTCTTGGGGTTCGGACGACGAGAGCGTGTGCTCGAGTTGCCAGTAGACGATGCTCCTCTCGAGGCTGGGAGCGCCCTTCAGGTAGAGGCGCTCCGACGGGTCCACGGCCGCGACGGGCAGCGCCAAGGCCAGGCACTCCCAGCACGCGACGACGACCGCCGCAGCGAGGAGGGCCCACGGCGGGGTGAACCCCCGCCGCTCCGGGTCAGAACTGGAAGTAAATGAACTCATGCCGCTCCGTCGCTCCCAACAGGGTCAGGCCGAGGTAGAGGACCACGTAGAGCGCCGCCCGGGCCCACGTGGGCCAGCGCGTCCAGGGCTCGAGCCGATTCGTCAGGTGCTGGTAGACCTGGGACGCCATCAGCAAGGTCGCGGCGAGCGTCAGCTTGGTCAGCTGCCACTCCCACACGTCGAGGCCCTTGAAGAGCTCGTGGTTCCAGAGCCCGACGAAGATCGCCCCCAGTTGGCTCACGCTCTCGACGCGGAAGATCAACCAGCCCAGGGCGGTCAGCTGGAAGAAGCCAGCGACGCGCAGCCAGAAGGCCGCGCCGACGGGGCTCGGAGCGTCCGCGCGCCCGAGCGCGCGGAACACCACGAGCAGGAGCCCGTGGTAGGCCCCCCACAGGACGAAGTGCCACGAGGCGCCGTGCCACAGCCCGCCGAGGAGCATGGTGGCGCAGAGGTTGACCAGGGTCCGGCGAGCCCCGTGGCGATTTCCGCCCAGCGGAATGTAGAGGTAGTCGCGCAGCCACGTGGAGAGGCTGACATGCCAGCGTCGCCAGAAGTCGCTCGGGTTCGTCGCCAGGTAGGGGAGCTTGAAGTTCTCGCAGAGGTCGATCCCCAGGGTCCGCGCCGCGCCGCGAGCGACGTCGGTGTAGCCCGAGAAGTCGCAGTAGATCTGAAACGCGAAGGCGTAGACCCCGATCAGCAGGCTGCCGAGGCCGACCTCGTGACCCGCGAAGACCTGGTTGGCGATCGGGGCCATGTTGTCGGCGATCACCATCTTCTTGAAGAAGCCCACCGCCATGAGCTGGAATCCGCTCGTGACCTGCGCCCAGCTCGGCTCGCGGCGCCGGGAGAGCTGGGGGAGCAGGTGGCTCGCGCGTTCGATCGGCCCCGCGACGAGCTGAGGGAAGAAGCTCACGAAGAGCAGGAAGTCGAGGAAGCGCTCCGTCGAGGCCAGTCGACCCCGGTAGACGTCGATGGTGTAGCTCAGCGTCTGGAAGGTGTAGAAGCTGATTCCCACGGGCAAGACCACCCTGAGGGTCGGCAGGCTCAGCGAGTATCCGAGCTCCCCCGCGGCCTCGACGAGTGACTCCGCGAAGAAGTCGAAGTATTTGAAGAACCCCAGCGCGCCGAGGTTCGCCCCCACGCTGCACACCAGCGCGGCCCGTCGGACCCGCTCGGACCGCGCGTCCGCGCGAGCAGGATCTGCGAGTCGCCCACAGCAGAAGTCGATCACCGACGAGCCGGCGAGCAGGCCGAGGAAGCGCCAGTCCCACCACCCGTAGAACACGTAGCTGGCGATCAGGAGCGCCGCGTTTTGCAGCCGCAGCCAGCGACGGAGCCCGTAGTAGCTCGCGAACACGACGCAGAACAGGACGAGGAACTCGACGCTGACGAAGTTCATGGCGCCGGATCTAGTATTCGCCCGCGGCGCGGACTCGCTTGACCCGCTCGAGGTCCTGGCGCGCGATCGCCTCGGCCTCCGGGCCCGAGGAGAACGTCACCGCCTGCTCGAGGTCGGCCTGGGCCTGCTCCGCGTCGCCCAGGCGCAGGCGACACATGCCGCGCGCGTGGTAGCCCGCGCCGTCGCGGGGGTCGCGGCGCAGGTGCGCGTCGAAGTGCGCGAGGGCCCGGCGCAGGGCGTCCTCGGGCGCGGCCCTGCCGGTCCTGGCCTGGGTCTCCGCGCGGCGCATGTCCAGGAGCGCGAGGCGGAACTCGAGGTTCGCGAACTGCGGATCGAGCTGCTGGAGCTGGAGCAAGGTGCGCTCCGCCTCGTCGACGCGGTCGAGCTGGGAGAGGATCACCCCCAGGTTGTAGAGCGCCGGCGCGTAGGAGGCGTCGAACTCCAGGCAGCGGGTGTAGGCCTCGACCGCGCGCTCGGGCTGCTCGGCCATGACCCGCAGCACCCCGAGGTTGAAGTAGCGCTCGGCGTTCAGGTCCTCGGGGTCGACCAGGGTCAGCGCGCGCTCCCAGTCGGCGAGGCAAAGCTGCGGGTCGCCGTCGTTTTGCATGCGGCACATGGCGCGGTTGCTGAGCAGCGCGCCCTCGGTCGCGCGCGTCGGCCCCAGCTCCAACCCGCGGTCGAAGGCCGCCAGCGACTCCTCGCCGCGGCCCAAGCCCATGAGCACCGTGCCGTAGACCAGGTAGGCCTTCGCCGAGGGCGCCTCGCGGATCAGGCGCTGGGCGACCTCGAGCGAGGCCCCGTAGTCCTTGAGCTGTCCGTGCGCGCGCGCGAGGAGCAGGAGCAGCTCGGGCGAAGCGTGAGGGTCCTCGGCGAAGGGCGCGAGCGCCTCGAGCACCTCGCCGTAGCGCTTGGCGTCGTAGGCCTCCCCCAGCGCCGCGAGCTGGGCTTCGGCCGCGGGGAGGTCAGCCCCCCGCTGGACCCGCGAGCTCGGCGGGGCGTCGGCGTCGAGCACGACCCACGCGGCGGCCACGATCGGGGCCAGGGCGAGCGCAGGCAGCGCGATCCAGAGGCCGAGCGCCCAGCGCGCACGGGGCTTGACCTGCCCGTCGTGGAGGTAGCGCTCGAGCTCGAGCGCCAGGGCCAGCGCGCTCGAGGGCCGGTGCTCGGGCTGCTTGGCCAGGCAGGCGAGGCAGATCCGGTCGAGCTCGCGGTCCACCCGCTGGTTCCAGCTCGAGGGCGGCTGGGGGGCCTGCTCCTGGGTGGCGACGATCACCTCCACCAGCGACCCGCGGGGCGGGATCGGCGCGCGCTCGGTGAGCAGGGCGTAGAGGGTCGCCCCCAGGCCGTAGACGTCGCTGCGCGCGTCGATCCGGCTCAGGTCGCCCACCGCCTGTTCCGGCGAGAAGTAGCCCGGGGAGCCGAGGGTCGCGCCGTCCATGCTCAGGCGCTCGGTGGCGGTGGCGTCGAGGGCCAGCCCGAAGTCGGTGAGCACGGGCTCGCCGGTCGGGGTCAGGATCACGTTGGCGGGCTTGATGTCCCGGTGCACGACCCCCGCCTCGTGCACGGCGGCCAGCGCTCGGGCGAGCTTGGCGATCCAGCTCACCGCCAGCCCCGGGGTCACGGGCCCGCGCTGCTCGAGCCGCTGCTGGAGGGTCACCCCCGGCACGAAGGCCATGGCCACCCAGGGGTGGTCCATGTAGATCCCGCAGTTGAGCACCGGGACCACGTTGCCGTGCTGCACCCGCGCCAGCGACCCGACCTCGCGCTCGAAGCGCTTGCCCGCCTTCTGGCTGGTCAGGACCTTGAGCGCCACCTCCTCGCCGCTGCGCGGGTCGACGGCGCGGTAGACCACGCCCATGCCGCCGCGTCCGAGCTCTTCGAGGACGTGATACGGGCCGAGGGCGCTGCCTTCGAGCACGGACGGCTAGCGCAGCGCCCAGCGCGCGAGGTCACGACGGACCGCGCGGCGCACGGCCTCGGCCGAGAGGGTGTCGGCGGTGTCGGCCACGATATCCATGGCCGGGATCGGGGTCGTGGGCACGAGCGCCGCGAAGGCGGCCACGAGGGCCGCGGTCTCCTCGGCGTCGGTGCGCACCTGCACCGCCGCCGCAACCGCGCGCGAGTGCGCCATGAGCGCGGTCCGCGCGGTGGCTTCGCTGGGGTCCTCGAGCCAGGCCTCGCCCATGCGCACCGCGTCGTCGGCCTCGGTCGCCGCCGCCGCGCCGGCCTCGACGAGCACCGGGAGCAAGAGCCGGGCGCAGGTCACGATCATGCGCGCGCTGACCCCGGGGCCGTAGGCGTCGAGCTTCTTGATCCAGCGCTTCATGTCGCGCGGCACGCTCGGCGCCTCGGCGCCGAGGGCCTCGACCGCCGGCGGGTAGTCGATCAGCGCCAGGATCTCGAGCCGGTCGCGCGAGAGGTCGCCCCGCCGCACCCTGCGCAGGAGCTTGCTCGCCTTGACCACGACGTCTGAGTCGCTCGCCACCCGCGCTCCGCTCAGCTCATGAGGTAGTCAGGAATGTTCAGCCCGAGCTCGTGGGGATCCACCGAGCCCGTGATCTCCGACGTGACGCCCGGGTCGCCGAGGTCGAGGAAGTCGCCGTCGACGGTGGTCCCGTCGGGCGCGAGCACCACCGCGACCAGGGGCCGCTTGGGCGAGTCGGGGTTGGGGTGCACGACCACCGCCACCTCCCCGGTGCTCAGCGAGACCACGCTCCCCGTGGGGAACATGCCCATCATGTTGACGAACATGGTCAGGACCACGGGGTCGAAGGACCCCGGCGGCGCCTCGATCATGGCCTTCATGGCCTGGTCGGGCAAGAGCGCCGCGCGATCCTTGAGGTCGGTGGTGAGCCAGGTGTAGTGCTCGCACACGCGCACGATATGGCAGTAGGGGTGCAGCTCGGCGGGGGGGATCCGCACCGGGGTCTTGCCCTTGTGCAGGTCGAACTGGAAGCCGACCGTCGCCGCGACGAGCATCTTCGCGCTCACCTTGCGGCTCTCGAGGTGGCTCGCGAGCAGCAGGTAGGGGTGCTTGCCGTACTCGAACTGCTCGACGGGATCGAGCTCGGCGCGGTTCCAGAGCTCCTCGCCGATCCGGAAGCGCCCGATCCCGTGCAGCATGCCGGCCAGCCCCAGGTCCGAGAGCTGGACCTTGCCGAACCCGAGCCGGTAGCCGAGCAGCACGCAGAGGATTCCCGTGCAGGCCATGTGGTTGAACTCGGGGTCGTCCTCGGTGCGCACCGCGGTCAGCCGCAGCCAGCGGTTGAAGTAGCTCGCCGTGAGCGCCACGATCTCCTGCACGGCGCGGTGCATTTTCTGGGTCAGGTAGCGGCTGAGCTCCTCGTCCCGCATGTTCTTCACGTACTCGCGGAGCAAGACCAGGGTCCGCGCGAAGGCCAAGGGAAAGAACGAGCGCTCGTCGATCTGCACGCGCTCGACCACGGCGCGCGAGGTGGTCTCGCCCTTGGCGTTGACCTGGATCCGGTCCTTGATCCCGGCCTCGTCGATCGCCTGCTGGATCCCGCGCACGCTCTCCTCGCCCTGCTCGCTGGTGGCGCGGATCGCGGCGACGAAGGCCTTGACGTCCTCCCTGGCCACGGCGCCCGCGAACACGAGCTCCGCGACCCCCATGCCGTCCATGGTCGTGACCAGGGCCTGGATCATGGGGAACGCCTTGCGGCCTCCGCGCAGCGGCTCCTTGTTGAAGAAGATCATGCCCTCTTCGGACTGGATCCGCACCGCGCCGTAGCGCGCCACGAGGGCCGCCGTGACCTCCTGGATCTTCGCCAGCGGCTCCGCGAGGTTGACGTTGTCGACGTCGTAGAGCTTCTGCAGGCGCATGAGCTGCAAGAACAGCGTGCAGAACCTGTGCGCGAGCTCCTGAGCCTCGTCCTTCGGCGTCTTGGCCACCCCTGACCCCTTTCCCGCTTACCGACGCTTCTTGAGTTTGTCGAGCTCGGCCTGCGCCAGGTCGCGGATCTCCTTGACCTGGGCGCGCTTGAACACGCCCGTTCGCCGCGAGGCCTGACGCTGCAAGAAGCCGATCGAGGCCGTCTCGCCCAGGATCCGGATCGCCGAGAGGTAGGCCTTGCGCTCCTTGGGGTCCCAATCGAGGAACTCCTTCGACTCGACGACCTCCTTGAGCTTGTCGAGGGCGGGGCGGAAGCGCTTGTCGATCACGAACTTCAGCGCGCGCACCCGGTCTCGGGGCGACTCGGCGGAGAGCGCGTCGACGTAGGAGTCGACCGTGCCCTGGTCGGTCATGGTCCGCCAGAGGTGCTCCGCGTAGGTCCGGACCTCGGGGTGCGGGTGCTCCCGCCCGTGGGCGAGCAGCTCCTCGAGCATGTCGGGGTCGAGGTTCGTCTGCTTGCTCACCAGGAACAGCCCCGCGCGCACGATCGTCTTGTCTTCGCGCTTGTCGAGCAGCGGCAAGAGCGCGCGCGGGTTGAGGTGCAGGTTGTTGCCGACGAACTCGAGCAGCGCCTGCTCGAGCTCCTTGCTCGTGGCCTGGAGGTAGGTCCCCACCGCGGCGTGCAGCCCCTGCTCGCCGAGCAGGCCCAGGATCCGGCAGAACGCCTGGGGCCCGCCGACGCCGCTGCCCTTGGCGAGGTCGACCAGGCGGCTGAGGTTCTGCTCCCGCCCGAGCCAGTCGAAGACGTACTGGAACAGGACCTCGTCTTCCTCCTCCTCGGTCAGGCCCAGCTCGCCCTCGAAGCGGTTGAGGAAGGAGCTCAAGAGCTCCATGTCGTTGGTGCGCAGCGCCATTTCCAGCGCCTCGGTCAGCAGCCAGGTGACGTTCTCGCGCCCGATCAGGTCGGGCTGCAGGGCGAGCCCGTCGAGGCTGGCCTCGACCACCGCCTGCAGCATGCGGTCGGGACCCCAGGCCGCGGCGTCCTGGCGCAGCTGCTGCAGCGCCTCCTCTTCGATCTCGTAGATGTCGTCTTCGCCGCTCTGGGTGCTCTCGCCCTCCTCGCCCTCGAGCAGGTCGCCGTAGCGCTCGAGCTCCTCGAGCTCCGAGCCGCGGTCGGAGAGCTCGAACTCGTATTTTGCGCGGTTGCCTGCGCCCGCGGTCAGGCGCGCGACCATGTCGTCGGCGTTGGAGTTCATGTCGCGGAGCTGCTCGAGGGACTCGTTGGAGAGGAAGTCGGGCTGGTCCCAGGCCTCGGAGAGCGAGTTGATCGCGGCGTAGTCGATGAAGTGGAAGTCGCCCTCCCACAGGAGCAGGGTCGCGTCGCTCGTGGTGTCGACGACCGCCTTGTAGAAGATATGCGCGAGGCGCTCGGCCTCCTCGCGGGTCACCCCGGGGTTGATCGAGAGCTCGCGCAGGCCGTCGACGTAGAGGCGGAACGCGAGGTTCTCGTTGCGGTTCTCCTCCTCGTAGACCACGTCTTCGCCCACGGAGAAAGTGTCCTGGCCCACGCTCAGGCGCAGCACCCCGTGGAGGCTCACGAAGCTCCGCACCCGGTCCACGAAGGCGCCGACCGCGGTCTGGGCGTGCACGTGGTGGTGGGGGTAGAGCTTGAGGTTCGTGAACGCCTTGACGAAGAGCTGGAACACCTCGCGGGCGAACCAGACCTTCTCTTGGTTGGTGTCCGACACCATGCCCTAACCCTCCGCAGCGACTGTACTCGCGGACCCCCGAATACACCAGTTGCCCCGGGTTCCACGGCCGCGCGCTGGGGCTCACCCCCAACGGGCCGCTTGGGGGGAAAACCGGCTATCGTGGCGGCATGGGACAGCTCCTCGAACGCCCCGTGTTGATTCCGCGCCCGACCCCGGGCGGGCGTCCGGTGTGTCTGGACGGGATCTACCTCCGCGGGGCGGGGCCGGGGCTGGTGGTGATCCCGCCCCTGGCCGGGCACGGGGGGAGCATGCACTCGCCGGTGCTCAACGAGCTCGCCTACGCCGCGGCCTACGGCGGTCAGGCCAGCCTGCGCTTCGACTTCCGCGGGGTGGGCGCGAGCGAGGGCGAGCCCAGCGACGACCGCGCGCTGGCCCTCAGCGACGCGGCCGCCGCGGCGGAGTTCCTCCAGGAGAGCACCGGCGAACAGGGCGTCGCCGTCGCCGGCTACGGCAGCGGGGCGTGGATCGCCCTCGCCCTCGCCGCCCAGCTCCCGGTGACCCGGGTGCTCTTGGTCTCGCCCCTCGAGACCCCGAGCGAGATCACGCGGGTCGAGGTCCCGGTGCTCCTCGTTCAGGCCTCGGGCGAGCTCGGCGACGTGGCCGTCCAGCGTCCGCTCGCCGACCTGCTCGAGCCCCTCGAGCCCCTGCGCGAGGTGATCGACGCCGAGAGCCGCGCCCTGCGCGAGGGGCTGGGCCACCTGGCCCGGATCACGAGGCGTTTTTTGGGCGCGCAGCCGGCCCCATGATCGAGCTGCGCTCCCAGTTCCAAGGGGCGGTCGACGTCGCCGCGACCCCCGAAGCCGCCTACGCCCTGGTGTGCGACGTGCGCGAGTCGGGCCGTCACGTCTCGGGGCTGGAGTCGGTCGAGCCCCACGGCGAGGACGCCTGGCGCTGGCTGACCCGCAAGGTCGGGGCCGGCAAGGTCTCGCTCTACGTCGACTACACGATCCGCTACACCCGCGACGACGCGGCCCGCACCCTGCGCTGGGAGTCGCTCCCCGGCCTGGGCAACTCCGAGCTCCACGGCTCGTGGACCCTGACCCCGACCCCGCGCGGCGTGCGCCTGGCCCTGCACAACGACCTGACCCTGCGCATGGGGATCCCGCGCCTGCTCAAGAAGCCCGCCGAGGTCCTGTTCGCGCGCGAGAACACGCGGATCCTCGAGGGCTACCTGCAGAACGTGAAGACCACCCTCGAAGGCGGCGACGGCCGCCGGCGCTGAGCGCTCGCCTACGAGCTCCGCCGGCGCACGGCGAGCAGCCCAGCGAGCAGCGCGAGGACCCACAGGCCGCCGCCGGAGGTCGGGGCGCCGAGGGTGCAGCCGCCGCCGCCGCCGCCGCTGCGGCGGA
>JAGQRJ010000524.1 GCA_020425635.1 Planctomycetota bacterium
ACGCCATGGCGCCCCAGCTCTTCGAGGGCAGCCTCTCGCAGGTCAAGCTCGTGGCGATCCCCACCGTGCGTGGGGTCGACATGGTGGGCGTGAACCTCTCGAAGTACGAGAGCAGCATCGTCGTCCTCGGCAACGCGGTCCGCACCCAGCCCCAGTAGCCGAGCCGCCCCCCCGAGGGCGGCAGCGCACCCCTCAGGTCAAGCACAAATGCATGCTTGTTCATGCATTGGCCTTAATATAACTAGATACATATACATATATACAGGAGCACTCTCGCTTCGTGCGCCCAGGGCGGTGTGGCGACGAGGCTCCGCGGGCGACAGGCGGGTGAGTCGGCGCGGCGAAACCCGGCCCGAGTTGCCCCGCCCGATCCGGCGAATCTCTCAGCGCGTGGGGCAGGGCAGGGGACCCCAGGTGCAGGGTCGGCCTCAGTAGCGCGGGACGCTCGGGTCGACCTCCCGCGCCCAGGCCTCGATCCCCCCGCGCAAGTTCGAGAGCACGGGGAACTCCCCGTGCTGCTCGAGCCAGGCGGCCGCGCTCGCGCTGCGCACGCCGTGGTGACACACCACGACCCAGGGGCGCTCTTCGTCGAGCTCCTGCCAGCGCTGGGTGAGCTCACCGAGGGGGATCCACACGGCGCCGGGGAAGGGTGCGAGCTGCACTTCGAAGGCCTCCCGCACGTCGAGCACCCCGGGCGGGGCTGGGGACTCGAGGCGCCGAGCGACCTCGCTCGCGGTCAGGTGTTCCATGCAGTCAGGGTAGCCCAGGCGAGCGCGGAGGCGAGGGTGAAGGCGGGGCAGGGCAGGGTGGGTGATGCTAGGGTTCCGGGGAGGGAGGGCCGAATGGGGACCTGGGGCGACGGTCTGTGGGACGGAGACGCGCAGCTCGACGCGATCGCCGACTTCACCCACGGGATCTGGGCGCGAATCGAAGACCTGGCGCAGCGGCCGGCGAACGCGGCCAACGCGGGCCGGCTAGCCGCGCTGGTCGGGGTCTTGCTGCACCTGAGCGAGACCTACAGCCTCTCGTTGCCGGAGCACCACGAGGCGCTGATGGCGGCCCTCGACAAGCAGGCGCCCGCGTCGCACGCGCTCTCCGCCGGGTGCCGCAGGCTGATGCGCCGGGTCCACGCCGGAGAGGGCGCCGCGCTCGCGGCGCGCTACGGTCGCCGCTCGGGCAAGCTCGCGCGGATCCTCGGCGGCTACCTCGACGGCTTGCGGAGGCCTGCGCTGTTCGCGCACCCGGCGGGGGTGCGGGAGGTGCAGGCCCTCGTCGACGACCTCGCCCAGGAGCTCGACGACGGGCTGACCCCGGACCTCTACCGCGCTGCGGCCTACCTCGCCCTGTTCGGGCTGATCCTCTACCTCGAGCCGGCCTACGTGGCGCCTCAGCGGCTGAATCACTGGGTGCGGGTCGTCGAGCGCGCCGCGCCCCTGGCCCTGGAGAGCGAGGACCGTGAGTTCTGGCAGGGCTACCTGAAGAACGTGCGCGAGGGCTTCGAGCTCTGCCGGCAGCGCTGCGGGACCCGGGTCACCCCGCCCGAGGCGCCTCCAGCCACCCCGCGCCCGCGGGACCTGACCCCCTGGGTCCACCTGCGTCGAGGCGAGCCGAGCGCCAGCGCGTTCTGGTCGATCGCGCGGCACGGGCACGGCTTCACCGAGCACTCGGGCGACGTGGGCAGCGAGGGCAAGGAGCGGGTGAGCTGGTTCGCCAGCGCCGCCGCCGCCCAGGCCGAGCTCGAGCGTCGGGTCGCCGCCCAGCGCGAGGCCGGATTCGCCGACGCGAAGTTCGACGAAGAGGTCTGCAGCGGCTGGGTCCGCGCCGAGATCGAGCGCGAGCGCGCGCGACAGTCCTGAGGCGCGGTGCGTGGCGCTCCAGGCCAGCCGTGGCAAGGGCTCGGCGCCACGACGCGCTCAGAGCGCGCTGGAGCGCGCCAAATCGGAATCGCGACCCAGAGGTCGTTCGGCCGAAATCGCCCCTGGCGGGGCTCCTACACCCTAGGCCCGATAACAGCCCTTATGGGGCGTTCGGGGTGACTTAAGTCCCATGCTTGCGTCAGGCGCCTCCGTGGGCGCCGTCGGACAGCTCGACGAGGATCCCCCCCGCGCTCTTGGGGTGGATGAACGCGACCTGGCACCCGCCGGCGCCCGGCCTCGGCGCCTCCCCCACGAAGGTCAGCCCGGCGGCTTTGAGGCGCGCGACCTCGGCCGGGACGTCGTCGACCTGGAGCGCCACGTGGTGAATCCCCGGGCCCCGCTTCTCGAGGCTCTTGTGCAGCGGGCTCTCCGAGCTCATGGGCTCGAGCAGCTCGACGCGAGCCTCGCCGAGCTGAAAGAAAGCCACGCGCACCCCCTCGGACGCGACCTCCTCGTGCCCCATGCACTCCTGTCCCAGGAGCGTGCGAAACAGCGGCTCGGCCTCTGCCAGGCTGCGCACGGCGATCCCCAAGTGGTCGATTCGGTTGGCCACGGTCTCCTCCTTCGGTCCGGTCGGGCGCTCGCTCGGCCGTCTCGTGCTGCGTCCTTTATACGCGTGGGCGCCGTCGGCGCGGGTCACGGAGTCCACGCTCAGCGCGGGCGAGCGGCCGCCTCGCGCAGCTCGGCGAAGCGCGCCTCCGCCTCCGCCAGGCGCGCGTTGGCGTTGGAGGCGATCGCCTCGCGCTGTTTGCGATCCTGCTCGGCGAGGCGCGCGAGGTTCTCCTCGACCGCGGGCGGCAGCGGCTGCAGGGTCTCCTTCCAGTGGCTGGCGTCGTCGGTGGACTTGCGCCAGCCGCTGAGGCGGTTGAGCGCGCTCATGATCGTCATGTTCAGCGCGGGTTCGCGAGCCCGGTCGAGGAGCTCGATCAAGACCTTGAGCGTCTTCTCGCTGGGGTGCGAGGAGAGCGCCTTCACGGCCTCCAGGCTCCCCTTGCGCGCGTTTTGCCGCAGCGACTCCCGCAGCGAGTTGGAGAGCTCGTACTCGGCGTCCTCGCGCTGATCCTTCAGCCAACCGAAGCGCCCCCCGGTCGCCAGCGGGTAGAGCAGCGCGAGGATCTCCTCGTCGCGCTCGGTCCGCAGGCGCGACGCGATCGTCTGCGCTGCCTTGCGCCGAAAGGCGTCCGGCTCGGGGGCGTTCTGGCGCTCGAGCAGGCGCGCGGCGGCGGCGCGCAGGCTGTCGTCGCGGTCGTCCAGGCCTTCGAGCAGGAGCTCGAGCGAGTCGGGGAACAGCCGGCTCTGAGCGAGCTCGAGCATCCGCAAGCGGGTGTCGACCTCCCGGACTTTCCCCCAGGTCTGGCGCAGGGCCTTGTCGAGCTCGGGGTCCCCTGCCCTGCCCGGGCTATGGAGCTCCTTCAGGACCGCAGCGTGGTCGCCAGGCAGGGCCAGATCGCGGACCAGCCAGGCCACGTCGGTGCCTGGGGCGAACCCGACCGACCCCAGGAGCGGCTCGACCTGGCGAGCCAGGTCGCTCCCTGGAGTGCGCCGCAAGACGTCGAGGATCCACGCGGTGAGCTCCTCGCTCGGGGCCTTGATCCGGCCGGTCAAGGCCTGCAGCGCGACGGCCTGCTGGGAGGGGTCGCGCACGGCGCTCACCGCGTCGAGGAACGCGCTCAGAGGGCACACGCCTTCCGCGGTGAGGTCCGCGAGCAAGACCATGGCCGCGCGCTGGGTGGCGCCCGCCGACGCCTGGGTCGCCAGGGCCAGGACGGGCGCGACGGCGGTCCTGCCGCTGGCGTAGAGCACGGCGTAGGCCTCATCCTTGGCCACGGGGTCGGCGAGGTGCGTCGCGGCGTTCGGCAACGAGTCGGCTGGCCAGGCGAGCAAGGGCTCGCTGCCCAGTCGCCCCTGGGCGCGGCGCAGATCTGCGGCGGCCCGCAGGATCTGCAGCGCCGTCGCCTCGTCCGCGGTGGCCGCCAAGAGCTCCTCCCGCGCGAGCGCGGCCTCGAGCGACGGCGCGGACGTGGCGACGGAGAGCAGCGTCGCCGCCCAAGCTTCGTCCTCCTGCGCGCGGAGGTAGCGCCCCGCGGCTCGCCGAACCCCGTAGTCGGGGTCCTTGCTCAGGCGGTCGATGGCCGTCTCCCTCACGACGAGCTTGGCCCGCTGGGCGATCCGCAGCGCTGCACGCCGAACCGCAGGCTGAGCGTCCGCGAGGGCCGCAGACACGGCGCCCGCGAGCGGCTGGCCGAGCTGCGCCTCGAAGACGGCCGGATCGATGGGGCGCTGGAGGTCGGGGTCCGCCGCCTCTGCCGCCCAGCCGAGCACGAGCAGGCGCCGCAGGGGCTCTGGAGGCCCCGCCGGCTCACGCAGCCGCTCGGTGGGCCCTGCCTGTTTCACGGCGCCGGTGTTCGGCGTCTCTGGATCGACGTCGGGCCCTTCGGCGTCGTCGGGTTGGCGGTTCCCCGCGACCTGACTCTGCCGCGGGGGCGCTGAGCTCAGGCGCACCGCGCCCAGCACCGCCACCAGTCCCCAGAGCAGCGCTCCGGTCCAGGCCGTCAGCGCCACCTGCCGCAGCTGGGAGCGCGCTCTGAGGGCGCTCCCCAGGCGCGCGTCGAGCCCTCGCGACTGGAGCGCGATCCACGGGCCCCATACCAGGCCGGCGGGGGTCAGCGCCCACCA
>JAGQRJ010000525.1 GCA_020425635.1 Planctomycetota bacterium
CGCCGTGTTGCTCCTGGGCGAGTTCCTCCCCACCCGTCACTTCGGGCTGCTGGTCGGGAGCTCGATCGCGGCCGCCCTGCTCGGCGACCTGTTCATGCTCCCGGCGCTGCTGCGCGTGGTCTACGCCTGGGGCACCCCCGACGGCACGGCGAGCGCCAGCCCCCCGTCCCCAGACGGGCTTCCGCCGGAGACGGAGGTCGGCTGAGCGCCGGTCCCCGCGTGGCCCGTGCGGCAGGTCGCGGCCTTCCTCCGCCGCCCCACTACGCCGCGCACCGTGGCGCGCGCGCTCAACGCGCGGCGTCCTCCGCGGCGCGACGCGACGAGCGGCCCCTCGAAGGGTCTGGCTAGCCCGCAAAGCTCACCACGAAGTGGTGAGTTTGCGGGGTAGCCGCCTGCGAAGCAGGCGGGCTGCGCCGGAGCAAGTCGGCGGCTCTGCCGCCGCGAGCGAGGCGCAAGCAACAGTGTGTACCCGGCCGCAGGCCGGGTCTCACTGTCTTGAACAACACTGCTGGGCGCACTTCGAATCCACGAGCGGAGCGAGTGGTGAGAAGTGCGGGCTAGCCCTCCCTCACGAGAAACAGTCACGCGCCCCAGCGAAGGCCGAGGGGAGCCTCAATCCCCGAAGGCGGCCGTCAGGGCCCAGCGCAGACTGTCGGCGTCGAGCGGCTGCGGGGTGCTTCGCACCCGAGTCCCTCCGTTGGCCAGCCGCACGGTCTCGCCCGGCGCCCCCGCTAGACGAAGCAGTCGCCGCCCGGCGGGAAGCCCGCTTTCGTGGTCCAGCGTCCAGCCACCCGGTGGGTCGGGCGCGGGCGCGTCCCCGCGCGTGCGCAGTTCGAGCAGATTGCGCTGCACGACGACGGCCTCCCCGTCGCGTTCCTCCCACACCGCTGCGGCCAGGCCCGCCTGCCCCTGGCAGAGGACGAGCCACACCTGCCCTCGCGCTTGCCGCGGTGGCAGACCGCCCGTGGAGTCGTGGGACTCCGGCACTGCCTCCGCCGCCCAGTCCTGGTAAGGGCGCAGATCCAAGTAAAGGTCGACTGAGCGAGCCGGGGGCAGACCCGCCAGCAGCACCCCGACCGCGTCGAGACGCTCGTCGGGAAGGTCTCGCTCGACGTGGCGCATGAACAGCACCAGCGAACCGCAGCACGCCACCCCGAGCGCGAGCGCCAGCCACCAGGGTGCCTGTTGCCGGTAGGCGAGCGCGGCGGCCGCCAACGCGCCGATACCGCAGAACACCAACCCCGAGGCCCCCAGCGTGGACAGCCGATCGTGCCGCCGCTCGTGGCGTCGCACGTCGACCCAGCGCTCGGCCAAACGGCCCGCGTCGCCCTCTAGCCGATAGACCGCGCGCTCGAGCGGCGGCGCAGGCGGTGGCAGAGCGCAGCTCGCGCCGCCGGATAGCGCAGGCCTCCCGCAGGCGGCGCAGAATGCCTGCGCGTCGGCGACCGGGGCTTCGCAGTGAGGACACGTCATGCCCACACCCTAGCAAGCCACCCAGGTCCGCCAGGCCGGCCACCCCCCTCGCCTGCTTCGCAGGCGGCCAGCCCAGGCTCGCCCGGGTGAGGTCTGGGGCTAGCTCGCGTCCGCGGCTCAGTCGGCGATCGACCCCAGACGCGCGAGCGCCTCGGCCCTCACGCTGTGCACCGCGACGCGGGGGTCGTAGTGGTCCGTGCTCCCCGCCTGCTCGTAGATCGGGATCCGTTCCTCCTCGAGAACGGCCTCCGCGCTCAGGGCGCCGCCGGAGAACACTCCCCGCCCGACGAACACGTGGTGGGTCTCCCAGTCGGAGCCGGACTGTGCGTTGTGGCTGCAGAGCACGTCGAACAAGAAGTGCACGACCCACCGCGGCCCGTCGGCGGCCGCGGCGAGAACCTCGAGCTCGCCCTGCCTCGCGCTGCCCCACATGCCGAACTTGAGCTCAGCGAGCTTCTTCGCGGCGATCGCCTCGAGCACGCCGGCGATTGCGACCCGGTCGGGGGCGGCGTCCAGGTGTGCAAGCGGGTGGGCCATGGGCGAAGCATACTCCCTCCGATCTGAGATTCTCCCTCGGGCTCGGCCGCGCGTGACTTAGGATTCGCGGCCCGCGGGATCGGCCGCGGCACCACCCCTTCTGCGCGCTCCGCGCGCGGCGAACAGGCCCCCATGACCGAGACCCGCGCGATCCGCGTCTCCTGCTCCCGCGGCATGGCCCCCTACCTCACCCAGGAGCTGAGCGCGCTCGGCCACGCGCCGCGCGAGCTGGCGCCCACCGCGCTGGAGCTGCGAGGCACCCTGCACGACGCCTGGCGCTTGAACCTCCAGCTGCGCACCGCGCTGAGCGTGCTCTGGCCGCTGGCCTCCTTCCCCTGCAGCTCGCCCGACGAGCTCTTCGAGGCGACCCGCGCCGTCCCCTGGGAGGAGCACCTCGGCCTCGAGTCGAACCTCAGTGTGGTCTCGCGCGTCGACACGCCGACGATCTCCGACCCGCGCTTCGCGAACCTGCGGGTCAAGGACGCGATCGTCGACCGCATGCGCGACCAGCTCGGCGACCGCCCCCCCAGCGGCCCCGAGCGCACGGGCGCGGTGGTGCGCGCGTACTGGTGGGGCAACCAGGCCCAGCTCTTCGCCGACCTCTCGGGGCAGAAGCTCTCCGACCGCGGCTACCGCAAGCGCCCGCACATGGCTCCGCTGCGCGAGACCCTCGCGGCCGGGCTCCTGCTGGCGGCGGGCTACGACGGCGCGCAGCCCTTCGTGAACCCCATGTGCGGCAGCGGGACCCTGGCGATCGAGGCCGCGCTGATCGGCTCCGGCCGCGCGCCGGGCCTGCTGCGCTCGGACTACGGGCTGCAGCACTGGCGCAGCTACGACGCCGAGGCCTGGCAAGAGATCCGGCGCGAGGTCAAGGCAGCCCCGCTGCGCACGCCCGCCCCGATCGTGGCCACCGACCACAACCCCCAGGCGATCGAGGCCGCGCGCCACAACGCCCAGACCGCGGGGGTCGAGGCCCTGATCGAGTTCGGGGTGTGCGACTTCACCGAGACGCCGATCCCCGCGGTGGGCGAGGCAGGCGGGGTCGTCATGCTCAACCCCGAATACGGCCTGCGCCTGGGCGACACCGCCGCCCTCGCCGCGACCTACAACGAGGTCGGCGACCTGTTCAAGCAGCACTTCAAGGGCTGGACCGGCTTCCTGTTCACGGGGAACGCCGAGCTCGCCAAGAAGGTCGGCCTGCGCACCTCACGCCGGCTCCCCTTCTTCAACGGCGATATCGAGTGCCGGCTGCTGCGCTACGAGCTCTACGCCGGCTCGAAGAAGCAGAAGAAGCAGGGCCAGGCGCCCGGCGGCGAGCCCCGGGCCTGAGCCCGGAGCCGCTCGCGCGCTACTCGACGCGGAACGGCGTCGCGCCGCCCGCGCTGCTCCCGTTGAGGGCGTCACGCACGGCGAGGCGCACGCCGTAGGTCCCGGGAGGGAAGCCCTCGGCGGGCAGGTCGAGGAACACGGCCACGAAGGGCGAGAGCGGCGGCGCCGGGAGGCGCGCGCTGTGCTTGAGCACCCGCTCCCGGGCCAGCAGCGTGTGCCCCTCCGCGTCTTCGAGGATCAGGTCGACCTCCAGCGCGTAGGCGCCGTCGGCGCCCGTGGAGAGCCCGCGCGGCTTGAAGCACACCCACACCCGGCTCCCCGGAGCGAACGCGCCCTCGTGGGCCGGCCCGTTCTCGCGCTGCGAGACCCTCAAGCGCTCGACCCGCAGCGCGCCGCCGTCGGCGCGCGCCCGCGCCGCCTGGGGCCCGAACAATCGCAGCTCGGACAGCGTGGTGAGGGTCGCGTTGCCGTGGTTGCTGGTCAGGGAGAGGCGCACCCAGCGCCCGCGGGTGTCGGCCGGAAGCAAGAAGCCCTGGGTCCCCGTGCCGTCCCTCAGGTCACCCTCGAGCACCGTGCGGAAGCCCTCGTCGGGCCCGAGCTCGCTGACCTCGAGCCGGAAGCCCTTGGCCGACGCGCCCTCGATCCCGCTCTCGCCGCCGCTGCCCTCGAACTCGGCGCGGGTCAGCTCGGAGGGCCGCTGCAGGCGAAACACGAAGCGGTGCGGCGCCTTGCTCCCCGGGCGCGACGCCCAGCTCTGGGTGCGGGCGGTGCCCCCGTCGGTGAGGTTCTTCGCCGACCAGTAGTCCGAGGCGTACTCGCTGCTGAAGGACTCGAGGGCCGCCCCGCGCAAGAGGTTGGCCTGCGGTCCGGCCGCGGGCGCGTCCGCCGGCTCGGCCGGGGGCGGGTCCCTGGCGGGCGGCGCGTCGGCCGGCGCCGGGGGCTCCTCGAGCGGCGGCTCCTC
>JAGQRJ010000526.1 GCA_020425635.1 Planctomycetota bacterium
CGCAAGAACGGGGTCACCCGCGAGACCGGGTTCGACATTACCGCCGCCAGCGAGGTCATGGCCGTGCTGGCCCTGGCGAGCTCGCGCGAGGACCTCGAGCAGCGCCTGGCGCGGGTCGTGGTCGGGCGCGCCCGCGACGAGCGCTTCGTGACCGCGGCCGAGTTCGCCGCGGTCTCGCCCATGTCGGTGCTGCTCAAGGACGCGCTCTTGCCGAACCTGGTGCAGACGAGCGAGGGCGGTCCGGCGCTGGTCCACACGGGGCCCTTCGCCAACCTCGCCCACGGCTGCTCGAGTGTGCTCGCGACCCGGCTGGCGCTGCACTTCGCCGACGACGTGGTGACCGAGGCGGGCTTCGGCTTCGACCTGGGCGGCGAGAAGTTCCTCCAGATCAAGTGTCGCCAGGCCGGCCTCTGGCCGCGCTGCGTGGTGCTCGCGGTCAGCCTGCGCGCGCTCAAGGCCCACGGCGGGGCGCGGCGGCTCGCCAGCCGCGAGCCCCAGCCCGAGGCGCTGCGCGCGGGCCTCGCGAACCTCGACCACCACCTCGACGCCGTCGAGCGCTTCGGCCTGCCCGCGGTGGTCGCGATCAACGCCTTCGAGGGCGACACGGACGAGGAGTTCGCGCTCGTCGAGGCGCACTGCGCGGCGCGCGCGGTCGCCTGCGCGCGCTGCGACGCGTTCCGCGCCGGCTCGCAAGGGGCCCTCGACCTGGCGCGCGCCGTGGCCGCGGCGGTCGACGGGGGGCCGACCCCCGAGCCGCGCTTCCTCTACCCGCTGGAGGCGTCGTACCTGGAGAAAATGCAGGCGATCGCGCGCCGGGTCTACGGCGCCGACGACGTGCACCTCGAGCTCGCGGCCCGCCGTGAGCTCGAGCGCTTCGTCGAGGCCGGCTACGACGGCCTGCCGGTGTGCATGGTCAAGACCCCGTTCTCGCTGACCGACAAGGACGAGCGCCGCGGACGCCCCGTCGGGTTCACGATCAACGTGCGCGAGGTCCGGCTGCAGGCCGGCGCCGGGTTCCTGGTCGCGCTGACCGGCGAGCTGCAGACCCTCCCCGGCCTGCCCAAGGAGCCTCGAGGCGGGATCCGCCTGGAGCATGGCCGCGTCCGCGGGCTGCTGCAGGAGGACTGAGCCCCGCGCTCCCCCCCGGCCACCTCACCCGGTATCCTTGGGGCTGTTCGTCGCCCGAGCCGAGGTCCCCGTGAAGTCTCCCGTCAGCGCCGAGGGCACGCCCCTCCTCGAAGTCGTCAAGCAACTCACCGCGGTCAGCAAGGACGACTTCCTGCTCCAGGTCGAGGCGCCGCTCTTGCTGGAGGTCCCCACCGACGGGGTGCTCCCCGCGGGCTACGGCGACGTGCCCAAGCCCTCCAAGCCCGGCGAGGCCGTCGTGAACACCGTGGCCGTCGACGCGGTGCGGCTCGCGAACCTGCCCCGGCAGCGCAACCTCGCGGGCGCGAAGGTCTACCTCCTCGAGGGCGCGACCGGCGAGGGCTCCTGCCTGATCGGCCGCGAGGGCTGCGTCGTGACGCTCTCGAACGAGGGCGTCAGCCGCAAGCACGCGGAGGTGCACGCGGGCGGCGGCAACTGGTTCCTCGTCGACCTCCAGTCGCACAACGGCTCCTACGTCAACAAGCAGAAGGTCACGCCGGGCGAGCGCGTCCCCCTCGAGGACCGCTGCTCGGTGTGGTTGGGGAGCTTCCGCGGCGTGTTCTTGAGCCCCGACGAGTTCTTCGACCTGGTCGGCGTCCTGGCCAAGGGCAAGTAGTCCGCGCGCGGAGCGGCTCAGCCCTTCGTCGCGGCCCGTCCCGGGCTGGGTCGGCAGTGCACCGCATTTCGTCCAGCTAGGTCCGCCTGGTTGCCCTGTCAGCACTTACGCCCGGGCCTGCCCCGGCGCGCGCCTTGCGCGTCTGGGGTGCATGAAGCGAATCGCCCCCCTCGCCCTGCTCCTCGCCTGCTCCCTGGCCCAGGCCTCGACCGCGGACTCCTTCAAGCAGGTCCTCCAGGAGACGGCCGCCAGCCCGACCCGCACGGTGACCTTCTTCCACGGGCTGAGCGAGCTCGAGGAGGGGGTCGTGAGCGGCGCCGCGCTCCAGGACGCCTTGCGCGAAGGCGGCGTCCCCGCCGGCGGGCTGCTGGGGGCCTTCCTCGACGGCCTCGAGCGCGTCGAGAAGTCGGGCTCGCGCGTGATCCTGCAGCGGGCCGAGGAGGTCACGGTCGACACCGGGAGCGGCTTCGTGAAGCTCGGGAAGCGGGTCGAGATCACCGTCGAGGGCGCCAGCGCGACCCACGCCCGGCTCGTCGACCTGGAGGGCGCGCGAGCGGGCAAGAGCAGCGGCGCCACCTTCCCGATCCGGACCCTGGGCCTGAGCGTCGACGCGAACAAGGTCACCACCGCGAAGCTCGACGTCGGCTACGCCCTGTTCAGCAAGACGGTCGAGATCGTGCTGGCGAAGACGCCCAAGCCCGCGACGCACGGCCTGACCAGCGCGCTCGCCGGCAGCGACTGACCGTCGGTCGCCGCGCCCCGATCGACCTCACCACCGGCGGAAGCGACTCGACTGGCCGAACCACGCGTACCAGAAGCGATCCTGGTAGCAGCCGGCCAGGAAGGCGACCATGAGCCCGAACCCGACGCCGCACACCAGCTCGCCCACGGTCTCCGCCCCGAGGCGGAGCGCCGAGAGCGCCCCCAGAGGCCCAAAGAAGAGCACTCCGCAGGCGAAGTGAAGCAGGCTGAAGCGCTCCCAGGCCCGCGCGAGCGCGTCGCGGAACGCCGGCTCCCTGCGGGGTGCCGCGGGCTGATCCGCGGGGGTCGGGCGGTCGAACGCGTGCAGGAACCCCTCCGGCTCCCGGCGGGGGCGCTTGGATTGGAGCTGCCCGGCGCAGCCGAGCACGGCGCAGCGGTCGCCGAGCTCGAGGGTGCATTCCTGGTGGTAGCCAGTCCCGCACTCCGGGCAGAGGCGCGCGTGCTCACGCACGGCTTGAAGGCAAAGGGGGCAGCGCTCGGTGCTCTTGCGCGACCGGACCTGCAGGCGGGGTTCGTTCACGGCTCCAAAGGTAGCGCCCCTCCTTGGGGGGGCTCGATTCCAATCCCCCTTGGCCTTTGGAAGCGCCAGCGCTCGGCGAGGCTGAGGCGGGCCCGGCGGCTCGAACCCTCGGGTAGAGTCCGGGCATGAGTGACCCGCGGCCCACGGACGACGCACGGGAGGGAGGGGAGCGCGATCCGCGCCCGCCCGCCTCGCCCGTGCCGGCCCCCGCCGCCCCGGCTCCGGCCGCTCAACCCGCTCCGGAGGCGGCGAGGCGGATCACGACCTGGCAGGACGAGGCCGGCGAACCGGGTCGCGACGGCGTCCCGGGCGAGCTGCCCTTCGACGCGGAGGA
>JAGQRJ010000527.1 GCA_020425635.1 Planctomycetota bacterium
CCTCGGTGACCTCGAGCAGCTGAAAGGTCAGGTTCGAGACCAGGACCAGCGAGGCCTCGTCGGCGGCACCGGCGAACTCGTCGAGGAAACCCGAGGTCTGGGTCAGCAGCCCGGCGTACTCGCCGCGTTGCTCGTCGGGGGTCAAGGTCTGCAAACGCTCGAGCGTCGCTTTGATCGCGTCGAGCTGATCGTCCATCTCGTCGGCCAGTGCGGGCGCGACACAAACCACCGCGACGCAGAGGCTGCAGGCAACGAACTTCATGGGGGTCCTTCTTTCTCCTGAGGGGAGCGTGACCCCCCTCCTCCGACGTTCGAGTCTAGCGGAAATTCGCGCCCCCTCGCCAGCGGCCTCGGCCAGGGGCGAAGGCCTGGTCCGTGTTCAGTTTGCGCCGCCGGCGTCGTCGAACTGGCGCACGAGCTCGGCGTAGCGTCCACCCTGCGCGACGAGCTCCGCGTGGGTCCCGCGCTCCACGACCCGCCCCCCGTCGAGGACCAGGATCTGGTCGGCATCGCGGACCGTGCTCAGGCGGTGCGCGATCACGAAGGTCGTGCGCGTGCGCCCGAGCTCCGAGAGCGCAGCCTGAACCGACTGCTCGGTGCGCGCGTCGAGGGCGCTGGTGGCCTCGTCCAGGAGCAGCACCGGGGCCTGGCGCAGGATCGCTCGTGCGATCGTCACGCGCTGGCGCTGACCGCCGGAGAGCCGAGAGCCCAGCTCGCCCACCGAGTGGTCGTAGCCGCCCTCCTTGGCGAGGATCTCTTCGTGGACGCCAGCCTGCGCGGCGGCCGCCTCGATCTCCTCCTGGGTCGCGTCGAGGCGCCCGTAGCGGATGTTCTCGCGCACGCTGTCGTTGAACAGGAAGCCCTGCTGGCTGACGAGCGCGAGCTGCCGCTGCCAGCTCGCCTGGGTCGCCTCGCGCAGGTCGACGCCGTCGACCTTCACCGCCCCCTCGACCGGCTCCAGGAAGCGCGCGAGCAGGTCGAGGAGGGTGGACTTGCCGCTGCCGGTGTGGCCCACGAAGGCGGTCATGCTGCCGGCCGGGGCGACGAAGTTGACGCCCTGGAGCACGGGCGTCTCGCCGTCGTAGGAGAAGTCCAGGTCTTCGACCCGCACCTCGTCCTGGATCGGCGCGAGCTCGACCGCGTCAGCGCGGTCGACGATCGCGGGGCGCAGGTCGAACACCTCCCAGGCCCGCTCCAGGCTGGGGAGGTTGTCCTGCAGGGCGTTGTAGGCGTTGGCCAGGGTCCGCGTCGGGCGGTACATCATCACGATCAGCATGCTGAAGGCCACGAACTGGCCGGCGTCGAGGCCCAACCAACGCCGCGTGACGATGATCCCGCCCACGACCATGACCACCGGGATCGTGATCTCGTTGAGCAGCCGGAGCGCGGTGCGGGAGGCCACCCGGGCCTTGATCACGGCGACCTCGGCGTCGTAGGCGCGCTCGGTGCGCTCGCGGAAGCGCGCGCGCTCGTGGTCTTCGCGCACGAAGCCCTTGATCTCGCGCATGCCCGCGAACATTTGGTGCAGGCCCTCGAACACCTCGGACACCGCGCCCTGACGCGTGCGCGCGCTGCGGCGGATCTGCTTGCCCCAGCGCTGAATCGGGTAGACCACCAACGCGGCGAGGAACACCAGCACCAGCGAGAGCTGCCAGGAGAGGTAGACCGCGACCGAGAACAAGGCCACCAGGCGCAGCGGCTGCAGCAGGACCACCGAGGTCAGCGGCAGGACCACGCCGTTGACCGTGCGGTTGAGGTCGGTCGTGATCCGGGTCAGGAGGTCGCCGCGGTTCCGCCCGACCAGCTGCCCCGCGTTCAGCGTCAGCAGGTGCGCGACCACGTCGTTTTGCATGTCCCGGTAGATCCGCACCACGACCGCCCGCGCGAGGGAGGTGCTCAGGTAGCGACAGACCCCGAGGGTCAGCGCGAAGAGCATGGCCAGGATCACCACGCGCATCAGGACCCCCAGCGCCGAGGTCAGGTTCGCGGCCCGGGCAAGGCGACGCGCTTCGAGGCTGACGGTCGCCGCGCTCGCCTTGTTCGTGGAGCGCGGCGGGTCGGCGCCGAGCGCCTCCTCCGCGGCGCGCTGCCAGGCGACCGCCTCGGAGAGGGTCTCGGCTGCGGCCCGCTCGTAGTCGGGGTTGGGGGCCTGGAGCCACTCCTCCAGGCCGTCGGGCTCGGGCTCGCCGACCCGCAGCTTGGCGCGCACGTCCTCGATCACCCGGCGTGTGCGCTCCAGGGCCTGGCAGGCAGGCTCGGCGTTCCAGCTCGGCTCGACGGTCCGCCCCGCGTAGCGTCGCAGCTCTCCGCCGTCGTCGAGCGCCCCGGCCTCGACCCGCTCCGCGACCTGCTGCTTGGCCTGCTCGAGCGGACCGGGGTCGAGGCGCTCCAACCAGTCGCTGTCCACGCGCTCGGCGTCTTCGTCGGAGCCGCCGAGGATCACGCGGTTCATGAGCGGCTTGAGCAGCAGCGCCTGGCCGCCTTCCGCGCCTGAAGCCAGCACCGTTGCGGCCACGACCACCGCGATCAAGGGCAGGTAGGGGCGGTAGTAGGGCAGCAGCCGCCGCACCGAGCTGAGTCGGGCTCGCGACGGGCGCGCGCTGTCTGGCTGAGGGGGGGCTGCGTCCGCGCTCACTCGATCCCGTAGCGCTTCATCTTCTTGAGCAAGCCGGGTCGCGAGAGGCCGAGCCGGCGCGCGGTCTCGCTGCGGTTGCCCTGGGTCGCGGTCAGGATCCGCGTGATCGCCTCGATCTCGAAGGCCTCGATCACCTTGGCCAGGGGCTTGCCCTGCTCGACCACGAGCATCAGCGCGTCGGTGGCGTCGGACACCGCCACCCGCCGAATCGCCGACTGCGGGCGATCTGCGGTGGCGCCGCCGAGCAGCTTCGGCGAGAGGTGGGTGACGTCGATCTCCGACCCCGCCAGGGTGTAGAGCTTCTTGGCCTCGTTCTCGAGCTCGCGCACGTTGCCCGGCCAGTCGTAGTGCACCAGCAGCGGGAGCGCGTTGGCGCTGACCGTGGGCAGCGGGCGTCCGTCGGCGGCCGCGGCCTGCTTGAGGAAGTGCTCGAGCAGCAGCGGGATGTCCTCGCGCCGCTCGCGCAAGGGGGGCACGTCGACGGTCATCACCGCGATCCGGTAGTAGAGGTCCTCGCGGAAGGTCCCCGCGTCGACCATCTCGCGCAGCCTGCGGTTGGAGGCCGCGACCAGGCGAATGTCGACCTTGCGCACCTCGCGCCCGCCGACCGGGCGCAGCTCGCCCTCCTGCAGCACGCGCAGGAGCTTGGCCTGCATGCTGGGCGACATCTCCCCGACCTCGTCGAGGAACAGCGTGCCCTCGTGGGCCGCCTGGATCAGCCCGACCCGGTCCTGGTTCGCGCCGGTGAACGCGCCGCGGACGTGGCCGAAGAGCTCGCTCTCGAGCAAGGAGTCGCTGAAGGCGGCGCAGTTCTCGGCGATGAACGGGCCATCCCGGCGAGGGCTGTTGTAGTGGACGGCCGCCGCGACCAGCTCCTTGCCGGTGCCGCTCTCGCCGTGGATCAGCACGGGGTGGCTCGTGTCGGCCACCCGGTCGAGCAGGCCAAACAAGGTCTTCATCGCCGCGGAGTCGCCGATGATGTTCCCGTAGCGCTCGCGCAGACGGAGCTCTTGCTCGCGCGTGCGCGCGAGGGCGGCGCGCGCCCGCTCGAGCTCCTCGTCCTTGGCCTGCAGCAAGAGCTGCCGACGCACGGGGCCCACGATCAAGCGCGAGAAGGCGAGCACGAGGTCCTGGGCCTCGGTGTCGAAGGCGCCTGGACCCTCGCGGCTGTCGAGGTAGACCACGCCCGCGACCTGCTCGCCCCACACGACGGGCACCGCGAGCACCGAGCGGATCCCCCCGAGCACGAGGCTCTCGGAGTCCTTGAAGCGCGGGTCCTGAGGCGCGTCCTCCACGGCGAGCAGCGACCCCTCGTCGAACACCCGGCGCAACACGGCTTGGCTGGGGAGCGAGGTCCCGGCGCGACCGGGGGCCCGGTCGACGCGCACGCGCAACCGGGCCGCGCCGCTGGGCGTGCGCAGGAGCACGAAGCCGCGCTCCGCGCTCACCGCCTCGAGGAGCACGCCCAGGCTGACCTCGAGCAGGGTGTCGAGCTCGAGGTCGGAGCCCAGGGCCTGGGCCACGAAGCCGAGCAGCGACTGCCCGGCGTGGCTGAGGGTCAGTGGGCGCAGCGGCGCCCCGGTCGCGTCGCCCTTGAGCTCGAGGCCCTGGACGGCAGGGTTCCACAGCCCCGAAGCGGCCCACAGGCCCGAGGTCTTGGTGTCCTTGAGGGCCGACGGTCGCCGGGGGCCCTCGAGCGCGTCTTCGCCGGCGCCGCGCGCGGCCAACTCCACGCGGTCGCGACCGCCGCGCTTCGCCGTCGAGAGCGCAGCCTCCGCGCGCAGCAAGAGCACGTCCCAGGCGTCCGCGTCGGTGGGCACCTCCGCCACGCCGGCGCTCAGGGAGAGCGTCGCCTCGCTCAACGCCCCCGGCAGCACGCGCTGGCTGACCTTCGAGCGGGCCAGCTCGGCAAACTCCGCGCCTTGCTCCGCCCGTGCGCTGGGGAGCATGACCAGGAACTTGCCGCCGGCGACGCGCCCGATCAGCGTCCGGGCCACAGGCAGCTCGGCGACGGCCTCGCTCAGCGCCCGCGCGACCTCGACGATCACGTCGTTGCCGGCGCGCATGCCGAACATGTCGTTGAGCAGGCCGAGGTAGTCGAGGTCGAGGAGCACCGCGGCCACCGGCTCGGGGTGTTGGGTCAGGCGCTCGAGCTCGCACACCAGCGCGGGGTAGGAGGCGAGCCCCGTGAGCGGGTCCACCGCCAGCGCGTCGGGGTGCGCGACGGACTCCTGGCGCTCACGCAGCTCGCGCTCGAGCCGCTGGGCCTCCTCCTGGCTGCCGACCCCCGGCGCGGTGAAGGTGACGAGCGTGCCGCCGATCCCGACGACGTCGCCGGGCTCGACAGGGGTCTGCTCCACGAAGCGGCCGTTGAGTCGGGTGCCGTTGCGGCTCTTGAGGTCCTTGAGCGTCCAGCCGCCCTCGCCCAGCTCCAGCGCGCAGTGCTCGCGCGAGGCCGCCGCGTCCTCGATCACCACCGTGTTGTCGAGGGCTCGCCCGAGGGAGATCCGCTCGGTGCCTTCCGGGAGCGCCTCGGACCAGGCCTTGGATCCGTCGTCGATTACGATCCGCATGGGCCAGAGTCTACCCCGCGCACCCCCCAACCGCCGGTCCGATCGGGTGGTAGAGTGGGGCCCCCTGGAGGTCGATCGTGGTTTCACGTCGTTGGAGTGGTGCGGTCTTCGCCGCCCTGGCGCTCGCGCTCACCGGCTGCCCAAGCGGCGGCAGCAAGCAAGAGTTCGTGTTCAACAACGGCGCCGAACCCGAGACCCTCGACCCGCACCTGCAGACCGGCGTCCCCGAGGGCCGCCTGGGCGACGCCTTGTTCGAGGGGCTCGTGTCCCTGCACCCCAAGACCCTCGAGCCCGTCCCTGGGGTCGCCGAGCGCTGGGACCTCAGCGACGACAAGACCGTCTACACCTTCCACCTGCGTCAGAACGCCAAGTGGAGCGACGGGACCCCGGTCGACGCCAACGACTTCTTCGCCTCCTGGAAGCGCGCGCTGACCCCGGCCACGGGCTCCCAATACGCCTACATGTACTACGCGATCCGCGGCGCCGAGGAGTTCAACAAGGGCCAGAACGAGGACTTCGGCACCGTCGGGATCAA
>JAGQRJ010000074.1 GCA_020425635.1 Planctomycetota bacterium
AGCCGCGCTCGTCGAGCCACGGCGCGCGCTCTGCGAGGGCAGCGCTCACCTCCTCGGGCGCGTAGGGCAGCGCCGCGAGCGCGAGCTCGCGCCAGGCGGCGTCCTCGCGCTCCTCCCAGGGCTCGGGCTGACTCAGGCGCCGGGCCACGGCGCACAGTCCGCGAGCGCGGGCCGCGGGGAAGCGCTCGCCCCCCGCCTCGAGGAAGGCCAGCAGCGCCCGCCCGGCGCCCTCGGCCGCCGCCTGCTCGAGCAGCGCGCCGACCGCAGGCTCGGCCGCGGGCTCGGGCTCGGTGGGCAGCCAGCCGCTGCGCAGCACGTTCAAGGTGAACCCCGCGCGCCCCGGCTCGGCCCCGGCGAGCAGCGGCGTGAAGGCCGCCGCCAGCTCCTCGGGGGCCGCCCCCCGCACCTTGAGGTGGTTCACGTGCTCGATCACCTCCTCGGAGCTCAGGGGCTTGCTGCTCAACGCCTCGAAGCGCTGCTGGGCGGCGAGGTCCGAGGGGGCGGCGTAGGCCTCGACCTCGCGCGCGCGCGCGACGAGGCTCAGGAGCGGGCCGAGCTCGCCCGCGCGCAGGCGGGTGTGGATCCAGCTGGCGAGGGGCGAGGTCACGACCCCCTGCAGGGCGCGCCCGACGAGGTCGACGACCGCGACGTCCTTCTCGCGCGCCGCGCGCAGCACGAAGCGCTCGGCCGCTTCGGGGGGCACGGCTTGGAGCCGCGCCCAGTCGCGGTGGCTCAGCGCCTGGGTGCAGATCCCCAGGCTCCAAGGATCCGGTGCCAAGGCGAGCAGCGCGCCGAGGAGCTCGGGCGTGCCCCCCACGATCGCGACGGGGAGTGAGCCGCACCAGGCGTGGAGCAGCGGCTCGAGCTTGGCGTCGTCGAGGGCCAGCAAAGGGCTGAAGTCTGGGTCGCGCGGCGCGCCGTCGACGACCGCGCCCAGGTCGCGGGGGGCGACGTCGTGGGGTCCGCGCGCAGCCCGCACGGCCTCGAGCTCGGCGCCCAGGTCCGCCGGCTCATCGAAGGCCTCGCGCAGGAGCAGGGGGTGCACGAGCTCGGCTTGCTGCTCCGGAGTCAGGAGCAGGCTCTCGGTGCGCACTGCCCCCAGGCAGTCCGCGTCCTCGAGGTAGCGGGTGCGCGCGAAGGCGTAGCGCCCGTCGGGGAGCGGGTAGCCGCTGAAGTAGGGCGGCACGGGGCGGCCGAGGTCCTCGCCCGCCAGGTCGCTGCGCCGGTGCACCAGGGGCTCGATCGCCTTGGCGAGGGGGCCCGTGCTGGCGACCTCGCAGTGCCCGCCGTGCTGGCGTCCGCAGTAGCGGTGCACGACGCGGGCGGCCTCCCAGAGCACGGCGGTCACGGGCTAGCGCTCCACGTCAGCGCGGCCGCTCGGCCGAGAGCCACTCGAGGGGCTCGAAGATCCCCGCGGGGCGGATCCGCTCGTCCTGGAGCAGCGGGCTGCCCGCGCCGTCGATCGCGCCGACGGCGGACACGGCGAAGAAGCGGTGCTTGGTGAAGTTGCTCGCCACGAAGTCGGTCAACAGCGGGAGGATCTCCTGGGCGAAGCCCTCGGCCCCCAGCGCGCGGTCCTCGTCGGCCACGGCGTCCCACTTGGTGAACACCACCGCCAGCGGCGTCTCGGCGTAGGCGTCGCGGGGCAAGCCCTTGGCGCGCTTGATCCCCTGGAGCAGGTGCACGTGGCGCGCGAGCGCGCCGTCGAGGTCGTCTTGCAGGGGGTCGATCAAGAGCAGGTAGGCGTCGTAGTCGGCGAGGAACGCGAGCTGCGGCGGAATGTGGTCCGTGCGCCACACCGCCTCGAGCAGCTCGCCCGGCAGCTCGGGGATCCGCAGCGAGAACACCGTCTCGTTGCGGCGCAGGCGGAGCGTGTATTCGCTGACCTTGCTCGCCTGAGTCCGCGCTGGCCAGTAGCCCTTCTGGATCTGGTCGGCGAACTGGGTCAAGTCGCGGGTGGTGTCGACCCCGTCGAAGCTGAACAGCACGAGGTCCGAGGTGCTGTCGCCCTGCAGCAGGCTGAGGGTCAGCGCGCCGAGGTAGGTCGTCTTGCCGGACCCAGCAAACCCAAGGCTCCCGACCTTCACGCCTGACCCCCGAGCTGATCGAGCAGCCACAAGAGCGGCCGCGACACGTTGCGCGGGCGGTAGTGGAAGCAGGTCTCGTCGTCGGGGAGCACCTCGCGCGCGGGAGCCGGGACGCGCAGCACCTCGCCGTCGCGCTTCAGCGGGAGCCCGTCGTGACCGGTCAGCTCGCGCACGTCACCGACCGCCGAGACGCCGAAGACCTCGAGCGCCTTGCACTGGCCACGCCAGGCCTCGTAGAGCCCGCCGAAGCGGCGCTTGAAGAACTCCTCCGGGCTCAAGCCCTGATCCGCGACCAGGTCCCACTTGGAGAGCAAGACCGCCACCGGCTCCTCGAGGCGCAGCCCGCCCTTGAGCTCGAGCAGACCGGCGATCAAGCTCAGGTAGCGCCCGGTGTCGAGGGCCGAGGTCGCCGAGCAATCGACGAAGACCATGTAGCCGTTGAAGTCCTTGAGGAACTGCAGGTTCTTGGGGTAGCTCCCCTCGGACCACACCCGGGCCACGTCCTCCCCGGAGAACTCGGGAAAGTAGACGTCGCAGTAGCGCGCGTCGGCCCAGCGCCGCAGGCCGAGGTGCAAGAACAGGGTCTTGTCGACGTCGGTGCGCGGCGGAAACGCGGGCCCGCCCTGCTGGGGCGAGCGAAACAGCTGGGCGCGGATCGTCTCCAGCTCGCGCAGCGAGTCGCTCCAGGCGAAGCGGTAGCCGGGGAAGCGCCCCTGGGTGAGCAGGAAGTAGAGCATCCCGAGGTAGGTCGTCTTGCCGCTGCGCCCGTAACCGAGCGACGAGATCCGGAACGCGCCCTCGGGGACCACGTCCGCGCCGACCCAGATCCCCGCGTCGGCCGGCTGCGCAGGCGTCTGCACCTCGCCAGGCGGAGGGTCCTTGGCGACCGCGATCGACTCGGGGGGAGGGAAGCCGATTCCGCCGAGCGTCCCGTCCCCTGCAGGGCGCGGGTTGTCGCAGCAGTCGGCGCCGTATTCGTTGCCGCAATTCAGGCAGATCAGTGCGCTGGACATGCGCAGATTCTGCCGGCTCGAGGTGGATTTGAATAGGGCCGCCCGCGACCCTCGCGGCCGTGTGGGCTCGCGCGGCCTCGGTCTCGGGGTGCGCTACGCCTCGCTCGGCTGCGGAGCCACGAGCGGCGCGGGGTCGATCCCGGCCGAGATCCCCTGCACGAAGCGCCAGTGGGCGTGGATCCCGAGGAGGATTCCCGCGTGCCACACCTCGTGCGGGCCGATCCAGCCCGGGACCAGGGTGGGGACGCGGAGCACGAAGCACGCCGCCGCGCCGGTGAAGGCCGCCCAGAACACGAGCAGCGCGAGCGACGCGCGGGGGCCGGCGCGGACCACGAAGCGGGCGGTGGAGAGCACCCCGATCAGGCTCGCCAGGGCATAGGGCAAGACCAGCTGGGCGGGGGGCAGCTCGAAGTAGGCGTGGAGCATGGTCGCGGCCCCGACCCCTGCGATCGCCCACACCAGCGCCAGCGGTCCCCAGCGCCAGGCGCCGCGCTCGAGGATCAGGTGCGGGAGCACGAAGAACCCGGCATAGATCAGCCACACCGCGGCCCGATCGATCCGCACCAGCAGCAGGGTCAGCGGGTCGTCTTCGCCCCACAGGTGCACCCCGAAGTGATACGCGCTGCTGGCCAGGAGCAAGACCACGACGCACTTGACCTGCAGCAGCGCCCCGGCCAGGAGCTTGCGGTCGTGCCCCAGGCTGCGCAGCAGGCGCGGCGTGGCCAGGACCACGGCCAAGGCGCCCGCGAGGTGCAGGAGCGAGCTGATCAAATCGTTCACACCGCACGGTACCTGGCGCGCGGGAGCGGGTCGAGGCGCCGCGACCCAGCGAACCGCGGTCCACGCCTCGCAGGCGTGCTCGGGCCTACAGCCGGCCCGAGCGCTTGATGTCCAGGTAGCGGTTGACCAAGGACACCGGGAGCTCCTGGGGCTCGACGTCGAGGACCTGAGTCCCGCCCTGGCGGGCGGTCTCGTGCAGGGTGTCGCGCTCGCGCGAGAAGCGGTGGCCTTCGGCGACGAAGAGCGCGTCGCGCAGGTCCTGGATCGGGCGGTCGGTGGCCATGCGGATCGCCTCCTCGCGCAGGCTCGCGAGGAGCACGAGGTTGCGCCGGCGCAGCGTCATGAGCGCGGGCATGAGCTCGTTGTCGTCCTCGTCGCGGAGGTTCGTGACCAGGATCACCAGCGCGCGGCGCTTCTGGCGGGCCATGAGCCGGCGCGCGGCCTCGAGGTAGTCCGAGGGCTGAACGCTGGTCTCGAGGTCGTAGAGCTGGTTCAGGATCGCGCTCATGCCGGAGCCGCCCTTGGTCGGCGGCAGCCAGCGGGTCGAGCCGCTGAAGGTCATGAAGCCCACCGCGTCGCCCTGCCGCAGGGCCACGTAGGCGAGGAGCAGGACGGCGTTGAGCACGTGGTCGAAGTGGGTCATGTCGCCGTCTTTGGCGCGCATGCGTCGGCCGCAGTCGAGGAGGAACACGATCTGCTGGTTCTTCTCCTCCTGGTATTCGCGCGAGATCAGCTTGCGCCGGCGGGCGGTGGCCTTCCAGTCGACCTGGCGCATGAGGTCGCCCTCGCGGTACTCGCGCAGCTGCTCGAACTCGAGGCCCTCCCCTCGCCGGCGGCGGGTGCGGATCCCCATTTGCCCCACCCGGTCGGCGAGGGCCAGGAGCGCGAAGCGCACGACCTCCTTGAAGTTGGGGTAGACGCGGACCGTCTGCTCGGCCCCGACCAGCGCGTGGCGGCGCACGAGCCCCAGGCGGCCCGTGACCAGGAGCGCGGTGCGCGCGAACAGCGCCTCCCCCCGCCGGTGAGGCGTCAGCTCGTAGCTGAGCTGTGACCAGCCGCCCTGCTTGATCGTGACCCGCTGGGGGAGGTTCGCGGGGGCGCAGGTGCTCGGGTGGTGGTCGAACACGTCCACGCTCAGCGGACGGCTGGTGCTGTTGTGCACGCGCAGGTGGACCTCGTTGGGCACCCCCACCGCGAGGGACGAAGGCGGGATCCGCTCGACCGCGGGCAAGGGCATGCGGCGCAGGGCGAGCGCGTCCCAGGCGGTGAGCCCGCCGAGGGCCACGCCGAGCGCGGCCCACACCGGGAGCGAGACCGGCCAGATCGAGGCGGCCAGCCCAGCCAGGCACCACCCGCCGAGGGCGAGGTAGAGCCGGCCCGTTGGGCGCGGGAGGGGTGCGACCTCGGCCGTCACGTCCGCGGGGCCTCCACGTGACCGAGGATCGAGGTCAACACGTCGTCGGAGTTGAGCCCCTCGATCTCGAGCTCGGGGGCGATCACGATCCGGTGGCGCAGCGCGGGGAGCGCGAGGGCCTTCACGTCGTCGGGGACCACGAAGTCGCGCCCGCCGAGGAGCGCCATGACCCGCGCGACGCGGATCAGCGCGATCGCCCCGCGCGGCCCAGCCCCGACGCTGACGCCGGTCCAGGTGCGGGTGGTGCGCACGATCTCGACCGCGTAGTTGAGCACGCGCTCGTCGACGCGGATCTGCGCGCAGCGCTCCTGCAACCCGAGGGCCTGCTCGGGGGTCACGACCTGCTTCACCGCGTCGACGTTGAGCCCGTTGCCGACGTTGGCGTGGGTCACGCTGCGCACGATCCGCAGCTCCTCGTCCTGCGCGGGGTACTCCACGTGGACCTTGAGCAAGAAGCGGTCGAGCTGCGCCTCCGGCAGGGGATAGGTCCCCTCCTGCTCGATCGGGTTCTGCGTGGCGAGGGCCATGAAGGGGCGCGGGGTCGCGAAGGCCTGGCCCTCGATCGTGATCTGGTGCTCCTGCATGACCTCGAGCAGCGCAGCCTGCGTCTTGGCGGGCGCGCGGTTGATCTCGTCGGCGAGCAGGAGGTTGGTGAAGGCCGGCCCCTTGCGAATGCGGAAGTCTCCGGTGTTGGCGTCGTAGATCGTGTGCCCGGTGACGTCGGCGGGCATGAGGTCCGGGGTGAACTGCACCCGGGCGAAGGTGCCGCCGAAGGTGCGCGCCATGGCGAGCACGAGCAAGGTCTTGCCCAAGCCCGGGACGCCTTCGATCAGCACGTTGCCCCCGGCGAGGAACGCGGCGAGCACGTGGTCGACGACCTGGGCCTGCCCGACCACGACCTTTTGGATCTCCTCGCGCATTTGCCGCGCGGCGCGGTGCACGTCCTGGAGCTCGACCATGGAGGGCGGCGTGGTGTGGGCCGCCGGGGGCTTGAGGCTCATGGTCGGCGGGCGCGACACCTGGCCCACCTGACTGCTCGGCTGCAGCGGCCGCCCGGTTCCGGGGCGCGTGGGCGCGGCCTGGGTGGGCGCGGGGCCGGTGGCAGGGGGCGGGGTCCGCCGGGGCGGAGTCGGCGGGGGGACGTCGGTCACAAGGCTCTCCTCAAGCGTTCCACGTCGGCCACGAGCACGGTGAAGCTCTCGGCCCGGTGGGGAATCGGCGCGCACAGCGCGTGGTGAACGTTCTGTTGGGGCAGGCCCAGGTCGAGGGCCAGCGCGCTGACCAGTTGGTCGTCGGGGAGGTGCGCAAGGTGCGCGCGCCGGCGACGAATCCGCGCGCGCAGCGCGTCACGGCTGGCCTCGATCAGCGCCCGCTGCCCCTCCTGGCGCCACATGAAGTAGCCCGCGGCCTCCAGGTGCTCGAGCAGGCTGCGGCGCCCCAAGGGCAGCGGGAACAGCAGCGGACCGAAGCGGCGCGAGGCCCCCAGCAGCCACACCACGATCAGCACGGCGAGGGAGATCAAGAGCGGCCAGGCGTGGCGCACGAGCAGCGTCCACAGCGAGGGGTAGGCGTCGTCGTAGACGACCACCGCGCGCTTGGGCGCGCTCCATGCGGTGGCGAGCTCCCACAGCAGACGCGCGTGGTGCCCGGTGGAGATCTCACCCTGCGGGCCCCACCCCCAGCCGTCGTCGCGCATGCCAGGGTTCTTCCAGATCTGCACGTCGGTGACCACCGTCAGCCGGCCCTCGCCCGCGGGGAGGCTCAACCCGTGGATCGTGCCGTCCTCGTCGGTCCATACCCAGTCGCACTCGCCGAGGTTGAACGGCTTGATCAGTCCGCGTTCGGGAATGAACTCCACGTCGCGCGCCCCACCCAGCGGGCCGACCTCGGTCTCGGTCGACTCGTGGTCCTCGCTCCAGGAGCTGTAGGAGTAGGTCGTCTCGATCTCGAACAGGCTGAGCAGGGGGTCCTGCTGGGGCTCGTCCTCCTCGGGGGCCGGGCTCACGCAGAGCAGGTGTCCGCCCCCCTCCACCCACTCCTTGAGCGCTTGGGCGCGACTCTGAGGGAGGGGGCGCCGGTCGTCGAGGAGCAGGAGGAACTCGAGGTCGTCCTCGAACTTCACCGCCGCGAGGGCGGGGACGCTCTCGGCCTCGATCCCGCGCACGGTCAGGAAGCGCTCGGCCGCATAGAACGGGTTTTGGCGCACGATCGCCTGGGGGGGCTCGCGGTAGGTCTCGGTGTAGGGCTCGCCCGCGATCTGAACGTAGACGTACGACCCGAGGCTCATGAGCAGGCACAGGCCCACGATCCCTCCGACCAGGATCAGCAGCACGCGGGACCCAGCGTTGCTCACGCCGACCCCCGATCCCGCCCGAAGCCGCTGCCCGCGCCGAAGGTCCGGCCCCAGCCCTCCCACAAAGCGCGGGCCTCCTCGTCGCTCGGCGCGCGCTCGGCGTAGGCCACGCACTGCCAGCCGAAGGTCAGCCTCGCGAAGTAGTCGACGGGTCCCTGGGCCTCGCGCACCGCGGCCAGGCAGTCGCCCTCGGTTGCGCTCTCGTCGAGGCCGAGGTCGTAGGCGTGCACGAGCTTGGCCAGCGCGCCGCGGTAGAGCAGGCTCATGCAGGCGACCGGGTCGCCTGCGCGCCAGAGGTGCGCGGCTTCGCTGGGGACGTCGTCGGGCAGCGACTCGGGGCGCACGTCGAGCCCCGCGATCACCTCCGGCGGCGGGGCCCGGTCACCGAGCTTGCCGCGCGAGCTCTGGGCCCAGTTGCGCACGAGGAACACGACGAAGCCGACGATCGCGAGCACGACCACCGTCCACACCATGGCCTGAAACAGCCCGCCGACCCCCGAGCCCACGCCGCCCGCGCCGCCGCCGCCGCTGGGGGAGCAGGCGCCGCAGCCGCTGTTGCTGCTGTTGGGGCTGCAGGTGCCGCAGCCCTCGCCGAAGGGGTTGTCGCGGAGCCGCTTGCTGGTGCGGGTCGCGGTGCGGCCGAAGGCGTCCTCGGCGAGGACCTGAGAGATCGTGTCCTCGGGGCTCGCGTCCGACTCCACCGCGGGCGGCGGGCCCGGAGGCTCCGGGGCGTCCTGGGCCACGGCGGCGCCGAGGCCGACGGCGAACAGCACCGCGACCCGCGCGAGGCGGCCCGAGACCGCGCGCTGCAGGGTGTCGGCTTGCAAACGGCGGGCGAGGCGACGGAAGGAGAGCTCGATGTCCCAGCCCTCGAGGTGGGTCCGCCGGTTCACGTAGAGCGCGAAGCCGCCGGCCACGTAGAGCGGCTCGAGGATCGCGATCGCGAGGAACCAGGGCACCCCGATCACGAGCATGCGCACGCCGCGGTCGGAGTCGCTGCTCTGCAGCAACTCGCCGAACTTGGAGAGCACCGAGAAGAACCCCCCGAGGCCGGAGTAATACTCTTCGTTGAGGACCATCACGATCAGCCCCCAGGTCGCGAGCACGAGGGCGTATTCCAGGAGGTGGCAGGTCAAGGTCAGCATGACCGCCGTGCCCTGGACCCGCCGGTCGATCAAGCTCAGGCGCCGGGCGCGCGCGCGACCCGTGAGGCCTTCGAGCTCGAACACCGGGAGCCGCAGCGAGCGGCGCGGGTCGAGGCGCTGGGTCGTGAGGCCCCAGCCGAGGTTGTGCCAGAGCAGCTTGGGCAAGGCCCGCAGCGTCTGCGGGATCGAGGGCGTCGCGCCGAACAACGCCCGGCTGAGCACGTAGAGCGGGACCTTGTCGACCACCGGCTTGAGCCACCACACGCAGAACAAGACCAGCGTGGAGTATTCCCCGAACAGGAGCCACAGACCCCAATACAGCGGGGCGAACACGAGGAGGAAGGCGCCCCAGGTCTGCAGCCAGAAGCGGCGCGCCATCGCGAAGCCGAGGTCCACGGCCTCGTTCGCGCGGCGGGGGCGAATGACGGCCGCGACCTGCTCAAGATTCATGGCCGCGCCCCGCCAAGGCCAGGTAGCCGATCACCCCGGCCCACAAGAGCGAACCCACGGCATACTTCACCGTGGGGGGAATGAACGGCCAGGGCGACCAAAAGGCCTCCAAGAACGCCGCGATCACGAGGAACCCGGTGAACCCGTAGACGATCCCCATGCTGTCCTTGGTCTCCTCGAGCAGCGCGCGCTTCCGCGTGCGCTGACCGGGGGCGACGAGCGACCAGCCGACCTTCAACCCCGCCATGGTCGCCAGCACGAGGGCCGTCAACTCGAAGGAGCCGTGCCCGATCACGAACGGCCAGAACTTGCTCCCGTAGCCGATCTGAGTCAGGTGCCCGGACACCGCGCCGAGGACGATCCCGTTGTAGGCCGCGAAGTAGAGCGACCCAACCCCGCAGGCCAGGCCCGCGGCGAAGGTGCGGAACGCGATCGAGACGTTGTTGTAGACGTAGAACCCGAACATGAACGCGCGCTCGTCGGCGCTGGCGCTCGTGGCCTTGCTCGGGTCGTACATGCCCTCCATGTTGCGGATCGCCTCGGGGGGCAACACGCTGTAGGCGAGGTCGGGCTCGATCTGGATCGCGAGAATGAACCCGACGAAGGGCAGCCCGAACAGGATCAGCGAGGCCCAGAGGAAGCGGTGGTTGCGCCGCACGTCGCTGGGGAAGCCCACCCCTATGAAGTGCACGATCCGCGACCACACCCCCAGCCGTCGGGCGTAGAGGTGCTGGTGCCCGCGCAAGGCGAGGCGGTTGAGCCGCGCCTCGAGGTCGGCCCCGTAGTGTCGCGTGCGCGCGAGGGCGAGGTTCTGGCACACCCTGCGGTAGAGGCTGAGGAACTCCGCGGCGTCGGGGAGGCGCTTGCGCTTGTCCACGTCGAACAAGGCGCGCTTGAACGCGTTCCAGGTGCGGGTGTTCTGCTTCTCGAAGTGGCCGCGGCTCATCGCTTGCCCAGCAGCCAGGCCGCCATGCCCAGCAAGCGCTTCGAGCCCTCCTCGCCCTCGGCGCCGCTGAGCGAGCGCACGAGGTCGCTCAGCTCGGCCGCCCGCGCGGGGGTCCAGGAGTCGAAGCGCTCGGCGTAGGAGATCAAGGCCATTTGCTCCTCGAGGCTGAGGGGGACGTTGGGCGCGATCGGCTCGACCTCGGGCAGCTTGCGGCGCTTGGTCTCGCGCTCCCGGTAGGCGACCACGGTGCCGGCGGCGACGTCGCCGAAGCGCTTGAAGCTGCCGCTGAAGAGCATGCACAGCAAGCCGAAGCCGTACATGAAGGGCATGAAGTCGGCGAACAGGAGCAGGTTGCGCACGATCGAGGCCGACCAGCCGACCGGGGTCCCGTCGTCGTGCAGGACCACGAGCCCGAAGGCCTCCTTGCCCGGCGTCGCCCCGCGGCGCAAGACCTCGAACAGCACGGGGTAGAACCACTCCCCGAGGAAGAACAAGAGCAAGAACAGCCCTCCGCCAGCGGCGCCGAGGAAGCCGAGGGCGATCGCGCTGACGAAGTAGATCACGAAGCGAATCAGGAGGTCGACGAGCCAGGCCATGGCCCGGGGCACCGGCCCCGCCACCCGGATCCCGAGCTCGACCCCTTCAGGCGTCTCCACCGCGCGGTAGGTGTCCAGGACCGGCGTCTGCGCCACACGACCTCTCCGCCTCGAATGCTACCAGCCCTGCGTCGGGCTTACTCGTGGGTGGGCGCGCCCGACCCGCTCGGCGCGTCGGCGAAGGGGTCGTAGCCCGCCTCCCCGCTGGCGCCGCGCACCTCGCCGGGGGCGCCCGCGCTGAGCTGGCCGATCCGAGTCAGGCCGAGCCCCTCCAGCGCGGGCGGTCCAGCGACCAGGAGCTCGTAGTCCTCGCCCCCGACCCAGGCGAGGGCCGAGGGCGCCTCGCCCACCCGCTCCGCGAGCGCGGGGGTCGGGGCGGGGACGCGGGCGAGCTCGACGTCTGCCGCGCAGCCGCAGGCGCGAGCCAGGCGGGGGAGGTCTCGCGCCAGACCGTCGGAGAGGTCCAGCACCGCGCACGAGTGGTCGCGGAGCGCCAGGCCCAGCTCGAACCGCGGCGCGGGGTCGAGCAGCGCGCGCAAGGCCGGCTGCAGGGCGGGGTCGTCGCGGTCGCCCCCGGCCTCGAGCCACAGCAGCCCGGCCCGCGCGAGGCCCAGCGGTCCGCTGACGAAGAGCGCCGCGCCTGCCTCGGCCCCGTCGCGCCACAGCCCACCCCCACGAGGGATCGCGCCCAGCAACGAGGTCGAGAGCTGGACGCGGGGACCGCGGGTGACGTTGCCGCCGACCAGCGGGCACCCCGCCTCAGCGAGCTTCTGGCCGAACCCGCGCCCGAGCTCGACGAGGTCGCCGCGCCCGAAGCCGGCGGGGAGGGTCAGGGCGAGCAACGCGCCGACGGGGCTCGCGCCGCTCGCCGCGAGGTCGGAGAGCGCGGCGCCGGCGGCCTTCCGGCCCACCGCCTTCCAGCCCCAGGCCGCGCGGAAGTGGACGTCCTCGGCGTGGTCGTCGACCGTCCACGCGAGATCCTGCCCCGCCGGCGGACGCAGGGCGGCGGCGTCGTCGCCCGGCCCGCGCAGGACGCCCGCGCCAGCGACGGGCTGCGCCGCCGCCAGCAACACCGAGATCACCTCGTCTTCGCGCACGCCGGAGTATAGGTCGCCCTGGGCGAACCGCCGACGCGTGCGCGGGCACGGTGGAAAGCCGAGAGCTCGCCTGGGAAGATTCAGGCGGAGGGGCATCCATGAAGCACACCGGCGGAGCGAGCAAGGCAATCGGCGAGGGGCTCCCGGTGCAGCTGGCCAGCGACTGGCTCGATCGCTGGATGATCCAGCTCGACCAGTCCGAGCTGCGCGCCTACCTGCAGCTCGCCCACTGGTACAACACCCGCACCTACCACGACGAGGAGAGCCTCTCGCGGATCCTCCCGGGCAAGAACGTGCGCGACTCGATCAAGCGCCTCGAGCGCCGCGGCCTGATCGAGGTGATTCGCCGGGGGACGCAGTACCACTACCACTTCCCCCACCGCGACCGCGACGGCTTCCACCGCGCCGAGCGCGCCCGCCCGAGCCTGAGCGAGGCGCTGGCGTTCCAGGAGACCATGTCCGAGGAGCTGACCGGGCTCACGGAGAAGGACGAGACCGACAAGCTGCGCGCGCGCGTGTTCAAGCGCTACCCGCAGCTGCGCGAGGAGTTCTCGCTCTACGAGACGAAGGCCGACCCCGGAGCGCCGCGCTGGCGGCTGTGGATGGAGCTCTCCTCGTTCTTGATCCGCGAGTTCGAGGAGCGCTTTGGCTCGCTGCGCGACGACCACGGCGAGCTGTTCAAGGAGGTCTCCGCCAAGGTCCTGCAACACCACCTCGACGTGGTCGACGGCGTGGTGCGCGAGATCCTGCAGCACATAGGCGAGCTCTTCGTCGAGGTCCAGCTGGCGTGGGTGATCGCCCCCTCGGAGCAGGAGTTCGTGGCCTTGCCCTTCGTGCGCAACCTGGCTCAGCGCTACAAGGTCGGCCCCGAGCAGATCTTCCTCAACACCCTCGAGGAGCTCGGCGCTCGCGGCCGGATCGTGGTCGTGGTCGACCCCGACGGCTACCTGTCCGACATGATCCTCAGCTCGGACACCGGGTTGACCAAGAGCGAGGAGCGGGTGCTCTTCTTGCGCCCGGAGGAGCGCGCCCAGCAAGACTCCGAGCGCAACCGGGAGCGGGTCCGCCGCGCGCGCAACAAGTACGCCAACTACCACATGGCCCGCGCGGTCGGGGTGCTCGCGGACTTCGTCGCGGCTCGCCGGGTGCGCGACATCGACGCCTGGCTGGAGCGGATCGTCGACCTCGTCAACGACGCGCTCAGCTTGCTGCCCATGAACGAGGGCGCGCGCCCCGTGCTGCTCGAGCACGTCATGGACCAGTTCGACGCAGTCCGCCAGGGGATCGACACGGTCGCCTCGCGGGTCCGCCTCGCCCCCCTGGTGGACGAGACGGGGCAGACCACGGCGGACAAGGCCGCCCGCCCCAAGCCGGCGAAGTCCAAGAAGGACAAGCCTCAGAAGAAAGCTGGCGGCAAGGGCAAGAAGCAGGCCGCCGCCAAGAAGGGCGCCAAGGCGAAGCCCGCCAAGAAGAAGCCCGCCAAGAAGAAGCCTGCCAAGAAGAAGCCCGCCAAGAAGAAGCCCGCCAAGAAGAAGAAGACTGCGCGCAGGTAGGCCGACGGGGTGTGCGCTGGGCGACCTCGATCGCCTCGCGGCGAGGCGAACCTCGGATTTCGGGAAGACCCTTGTGAGACGGCTGGGCCTCGAGCTTCCACCCCGCCTGGGGTTAGGTGCCGCGGAGGAATGGAATGCACCTCGCTTTAGGGTCTGCCACGAGGGTCGGCTCCAGCTGCGTTCTACCTTCCTTCCTTCCTTCCTTTGGTGCGGCTGGGACGACTCCACGAACTCATGAGGTCCGTGTTTCGAGGGCATTGAGAGCAACCTTCCTTCCTTCCTTCCTTCCAACTGCTCTTCCTCGCGACGTGGACTTCACGTTCGACCCGCAGCCCCGGCGAGCTCGCCGGGGCTGCTTCTTTGGTTGGCTGCGTGGGTGACCGCAGGCACCGAGCCGTCGCCTGGGCTGCGTTGTTTGGGCTCGCGCTGGCGCTGCGCTGTCGGGGGCTGAGTCGCAGCCTGTGGTACGACGAGCTCGTGAGCCTGCAGGCCTTCAGCGGGTCGTTGGCCGGAGTCTTCGCCCACCAGGTCCAGGCCAACAATCACCCCTTGGCGTCGCTCCTGCTCTGGCTCTCTCCCGCCCGCTCCGAGCTCGGACTGCGCCTGCCCTTCGCGGTCCTCGGCGCGCTGAGCTGCCCCGCCCTGGCCTGGTCCCTCGCCTGCTGGGGTCGCGCGCGCAGCGGCGTGCTGGCCGGGGTCACCCTCGCGGTGCTGCCGCCCGCGGTGCTCCTCGGTCAGCAGGCCCGGGGCTACGCCGGGCTCCTGCTCTGCGTCGCGCTGCTCCCGGGGCTCGCGATCCGCGGGCCCCTCGCCCTGCGCGCCGCGGTCCCCGCCCTGGGGGTCGGGTTCCACGCGAGCTTCCTGCTCGCGCCCCTGGCCTGGGTCGGGCTGCGCCCCCGCGCCTGGCGGGCCTGGGGCGTGGGGATCGCGGCGGGCGGGCTGCTCTGCGGGGGCGTCTACCCGCGGACCTGGCGCTACCTCCGCCGGGCGCTGCGCGAGGGAGACCCCGGCGCGGCGCACGCGCTGGGGGCCGACGACCTCTGGGGCTGGCTCAGCGCGGGCAGCCCGGTGTGGGGCGCGGCCCTCCTCGCCTGCGTCGCGCTCGGGCTCACGCGACTGCGGGGGCGCGAGCGCTGGCTGGCGGCCCCCCTCCTCGGGGTCGCGCTCTTGCTCGCGCTGGGGGTCCCCGGCTACCCGCGCTTCGCGGCCTTCGCGCTCCCCTGCCTGTGCGCCCTGGCGGGGCGCGGCCTGGCGAGCCTCCCTGCGCCGCGGCTGGGCTGCGCGCTCCTGGTCGCGCTGGCCGCGCTCCCGCTCCGCGCGCAGGCGCAGCTCGAGCTGCAGGACCTGCGCGGGGCCGCCGCATGGATCACGGCCCGCGGCGCGACGCCGTACGCGAGCGGCTTCGCCTGCGAGAGCGTGCGCCACTACGCCCCCGAGGTCCGCGACGACCTGCCGGGGTTCCTCGAGGACCCCGGCCCCGCGGCCTTCGTCGACCCCTTCCCGCGGCTGACGCCGCCCGAGCTTCGCGAGGCGCTGGAGCGCCGCGCCGGAGCGCCGACGGTCCTCCCCGGGCGGCACCCGGTGGCGATCTACTTCCGCGCGCGCTCGCCCAGCGACGCTCGTGCGGGACGCTGAAGCGACATGTTACCGTCGCGGCGATGGACCCCTCCCCCGCCGCGACGGACGCCCCCCCCGCACCCCAGCCCGCGCGGCTGGCGATCGTGTGTCCGTGCTTCAACGAGGCGCCGACCGTCGCGCGCTTCCATGCCGAGCTGGCCTCGGTGCTGCGAGGCTTGCCCGAGGTCGACGCCCGGG
>JAGQRJ010000528.1 GCA_020425635.1 Planctomycetota bacterium
ATCTTCCAGAAGGAGCTCGACTCCGCTCGCAAGGAGATCGAGCTCACCGATCGCATCAACGACCTCTCCACCGAGCTCGAGGTCTCCCGCGAGACCACCCGCGCGCTCAAGGAGCAGCTCACCACCATGCGTGAGGGCGGCGCCGGGCGTGCCTATGCTGGAGCCGACCTGCCAAGCCGACCCAACCACGGCAGAGCGGAGGCGTCGTTGACCGATCCCGATCGAAAGGCCGCCCCGACCCTGGGGCTCGCGACCCCGCGCGGCCTCAGCCTGATTCAGGAAGAGCCGGACCGCGAAATCTCCGTGGAGATCATCGCCGATCCCTACGACCGCGCCCGGGTGGACGCGCTCTACCGCGACTCCGTCGCCTCGGGGCGCCGCCTGCTCGTCTATACCGAGAGTCAGGTCGGGTCGCGCTTCGACATGGGGTTGTTCGGCGACTTCGCGCCGTCGGTGATCGTCGCGATCAACCGTCACCACGGGGCCTCGCTCCCCTACCGGGAATCCCACCTGCGGGAGTTCGCCTTCTCGAAGCTCTGCCACCTCTACTGCACGCTGCTGAAGTCGGTGATGTTTCGCTTCGGCACCCCCGAGGCGGCGCTCAGCAAGCTCCGAGGGCTGCGCTCGGTGGCGACGATCCTCGGACGACCCGAGTTGGCCTTTCCCGTCCAAGAGGTGCAAGAAGGAGAGGTCGTTTCTACCTTTACGCGTGTGCTGCTGGCGGCCGCGCAGCTCCTGGACGAGGTCGAGATCCCCGACGACCTGCCCTTCGAGGCTCGCCCGGCTGTATCCCACGGGTTGGGATACGTCGCTCAGCTGCAGCAGCTGCTGGGGCCCAACCTGCGCGCGGTCCTCCTCTACGGGTCGAGCGCCACCGGCGAGGGAGCCGACTTCGACAACGTCGTGGTGGTCGAGCGCCTCGACGCGGCGCTCCTCGAAGCGCTGGAGGGGGTCCGGCTCTACGAGGGGGCGAAGGAAGTAGGGGTGATCCTCGTGGAGGCAAGCCGCGTGCGCCAGTTCCTCATGGTCAACGTGAGCAACACGCTCTTTCGTCGGCACGCGCGGGTCCTCTACGGCGAGGTCGACCTCCCGGTCGAGGGGGAGGCCTACGCGATCCGCAAGGAGGCGTATCACGCCGGGTTCGGCTCGACCAAGCTCGTGGCTGCGCTGAACCTGGTCTATCACACCCCCGAGGTGTTGGTCGACAAAGCTGGGCTGTTCGAATACTTCATGAAGCTCAACCGTTTCACGTTCCACGGCTTGTCCCAGATCGACGGGTATCAGTCGATCTCCAAGGCCGCGATCAACCACACCCTCGCCGAGCGCTACGAATTCGAGCTGCCAGCTTTCCGCTCCGACCCGGACTACATTCGCGAGTGTTTTCTCGCCGCCAACCACTGCTCGGCACTCCTGGCGCAGCGGCTCTACAGCCCGCGCAAGGCGAAGGGACGCCGTGAGGTGCTGCTCAAGCTGCTGCGCGTCCGAGGAGGCGGCGAGCTCGCCGACGCGTCCCTGGACGGCTCCACCGTCTACGTCTTCCGGGGACGAGAGCAGTTGCGCTTGGGTCAGGTCGTCCCGGTTCAGGTGCTCGAGCCCGACACCCCGCGACATGCGGCCCGCAGCGCCCAGCTCCGCCGCCTCGTCCCGGCTCCCAGCCCAGGACACAGCCTCGGCGAGCGAGTCTGACCCACGGGACCCGGTGCCCACTGCGCGCTAGGCCCTTTGCGCCCGAGGGTCCCGAGGCATGGCCAACGACCTGTTCGGCCGCGCGGCGCGGCGCTAGAGTCGAGCATGTCCGCGCCTCCTCCAGACCCGCTCGAGATTCGCGTGCGCCCTGCGCCGCGCGCGCCCGAGGCAGTGGCGGAGCAGGCGCCCGACGGTCCCCGGGTCTCGGTTCAGCGCCGCGCGCGCGACCGCGTGCGCGAGGCCCTCGTGTGCCCCTACTGCCGCGACCAAGTCGTGCGCGACGACGTGATCGCCTGCGCGTCGAGGAGCTGCGGCGCGCTCTACCACCGCGAGTGCTGGGAGCACTGCCAGACGGAGTACGGGAGCTGCGCCGCCCTCGGCTGCGGCTCGACCGCGCTGCGCGAGATCAGCGCCGCGGGCTACGTCTACCGGATCCTGCGCCTGTTCGTGGCCGCGATCCTGTTTCCTCCGCGAGCGCTGCGCGCCTGGCGGGCGACGCCGCGTGACTCCTCGGTCTACCGCGACGCCCACGAGCGCGCGCGCCAGGGGCTGACCGCCTTCGTCGACCACCCTGCCGGGCTGCTGCTCGTGGTCGTCGCGCTGGTCGTGCTCAGCTACGCCATGGTCGGCGGGATCCTCTACGGGGCGTATCGACTCAAGGGCACCTCGGTCCTGACCAGCTGGGTGATCTTCTCGGTGTTCTTCTTCACGCCGCTGCTGGTCCCCGTGTTGAGCTACGTCCTGACCTACCAGCTCGTCCTCGGCTTCCACCTCGCGCGGGCCGCGCTCGCCGGCGAGTTCGCGGCGCTCGACCGGGCCGACCGGGGGCCCATGAGCTACCTGGCGCGGATCGCCGCGAGCGTGGCCCAGGGCAAGCCGAAGGGCTGAGCGAGTGGCCACGTCGACCTGAAGGGAGGAGCGCGGCGCGTTATCGTGCCCGAGGGAGCTGACCGTGAGCGCGATCGACCCGAGCTTCGTGAAGTTCTTGTGCGAGTCCTTGCTCGAGCACTACACGTATCGCAACGCCTGCGACCTGGACGGCGAGGGGGGCATGCTCGACCCCTTCGCCTCCGAGGAGGTCTTCGAGCCCGTCCAGGACCGCTCCGGCCTCCCCCCGGGCGTGCAGGAGGCGCTCGACCACTATCAGGGCCTGATCGCAGCCCGGGATCTCGGCGGTGTGAGCCTCTACCGGCTGACCCTGGGGAGCGCGCTGTGGACCTACCTCCTGAGGGTCACGACCGACGGCGACGACGGCTGGCTCGAGGTGTTCGACTCCCGCGGCGCCTGCCTCGGCGCCGCGCGCACGTACCTCGAGCTCGCGTGCTGGGGAGAGCCTCCGGCCATTCGCGCCCTGGCGCAGGACTTCGGCTATCCCCCCGAGCTCAACGACCGCCGCACGCGCACCCTCTGGGCGCGCCTGCGGAGGCGTTAAAGACGCGCCTGCTGCTGGGCGAGGCTGAGGAGACCGCGGTGGTCGCAGCGGTGGAGGAGAAGGCATGAGCCCCGGCTTGCAGCGCGGCGAGGACCTGTTCCAGCTGGAGGAGGCGATCTGGCTTTGGACCAGCCTCCTGGGGGTCCCGATCTATGACTTCGCCTTCGATCGGTTCTTCCCTTGCCGCCGCCCCTACCTGCGCCCGGACGAGGTCGAGGTCATCGCCCGCGTCGGTGCCCTGGAGGACTACGCGGGGACCTAGCGATCGGGCGCCGGGACCTGCGGGGCGAATCGCGCCGCTCCGAGGTGAAGAGGGCGTTCTCCGGAGCAGCCACCGCGCGGGTCGCGGACCGAGGCCCTGCGCCTCGGTCCGCTCCCGCGCGCGCGCGGCCTAGCAGCCGAAGTAGAAGCCGTGCTTGGCGAGCTGGGCGGCGAGGACCTCGCGGATCCGCAGCTCGAAGGCGCCGAGCAGCTCGGGCTGCTCGGCGACCCAGGCGTCGCGCTTGGCGACCGCGGCGGTCAGCTTGGCGGTGGCGGCGGCGCGGCGGGCGCGGAGCGCCTCGAGCTCGGCCTTGCGCGCGCTCGGCTTCAGGCCTTGCAGCGGCTCGGGGAGCTGCTCCTCGGGCAGCGACTCGAGGTCGACCCGGTCGTTGTCGGTGGCCCAGATCAGGTCGTTGCCGTAGAACCCGCCGGTCTTGCTCAGGGCCGAGGCGCGCTGGCACTGCATTTCGGCGCTGTTGCCGAAGTTGTCGCCCTGGCGGCCGAGGGTGTTGGCCTTCTCCTGACGGGTACCGTAGACCAGCAGGGTCGCCTCGATCTCGCCCTGCAGGCGGAGGATCTCGGCGTCGAAGGGGGTCTGCACGACCTCGGCCTGGGGGCTCTGCTCGATCGAGACGAAGGCGCCCTCGTGGGCCGAGGCGATCGCCTGGAAGGCTTGAGCCCCCTCGGTGTCGCGCCCGCAGAGGATCGTGTTGATCGCGGCGGGGGCGAGGGTCGCGCCCTGGGCGTCGGTCCAGCGCTGGGCGCTGAGGCAGGCCTGCAGCGTCTCGGCGTGGGGCGGGGCGTCGCCCACGAGGAACACGATCCGCGTCGCGTCCGGGGTCCAGCGCATGTCCGTGGCCGCGGCGGCCAGGGCCTCGCGCACCGCCTCGGGCGAGTCGCCGCCGCCCACGGGCTTCAGCGCGTAGAGCGCGGCGTAGAACGCGTCGAGGTCGTCGGTCAGCGGGGAGGACTGGGTCACGTAGGCGTCGCCCGCGTCGCGGTAGGCGACCAGGCCGAGGGAGATCTGGGGGCGCGGCTGGGCGGTGGCGAGGGTGTTCACGATCCCCCAGATCTTCTGCTTCGCGGTCTCGAGCAGGCCGCCCATGCTGCTCGTGGTGTCGAGGGCGAAGGCGATCTCGAGCCGGGGCGGCGCCGCGACCTGGGGCGCGGGCGCGACCTCGAGCGTCTGCGGCCCTGGCCCAGGCTCGACCGTCACGAAGGGCGGGGTCGGCGCAGGGGGCGCG
>JAGQRJ010000529.1 GCA_020425635.1 Planctomycetota bacterium
AGCGGGGACGGTCGCCAGCGACCTCTCGGGCGCCGGCAACGACCTGACCCTCGCCGGATCCCCGGTGCTCTCGGATCGCGGCGCCCCCGCTGCTCCGAAGCCCATGCACCGGATCTACTGGGGCCAGGGCACGACGTGGGCCGGCTCGGGCAACGCGCGCTACCTCCAGTATCCCGGCGACGGGACGACGGTCGCCACCGGCGTTGCCGCATTGGCATTCGCGCTGCCGCTGGCCGAGATCCACACCGCTCTCTCGAACGCCGGATCGGGAAGCACGGAATACTCAATCGTCGTCCGCGACGCCAGCGACGCCGACCAGAGCGGGCTAGGAACGTTGACGAACAACCGCCGCTTTGCTCGCGTCGAGGACACTGGGGGTGGGTACACCATGCTAGGCGCCACCTCCTCAGTTGGCGACGGCGCGTGGTCCACGCTCGGCATGCGCATGCTCTCCGCGACCGACCACCGGCTGGTCGTGGACGGCGTGCAGGAGGACACGAGCACCGCCGACATTGCCATGGCCGGCGTGGACCAACTCGTGTTCGGCGCGCGAAACGCCTCTGGCGCCAACTCGTTCGGCGGAACCGAGGGCCGCAGCGCGCTACTTGTCGGCGGCGGCTCCGCCTCTCTCGCCGACGTGAAGCGCCTCACCCGCTGGCTCGCCAGGCCCGCTGGGATCGCGACCGCATGAGCCGCACCCGCTACGCTCTCGCCCTGGCGCTGCTCCTCGCCCCGCTGGCGCTGCACCCTGGCTGCTCCGACCGCAAGCGCCACCCCTGGGGCGAGGCGAGCGCAGCGGGCGGGCCCTGGCTCTGGACGCCGGCGCACGGCGGGTTCCCCGTCGGTGAGCGCATGGTGCGCCAGGACAGCCCCGGCGGTATCGAGGCGTGGGTGCCCGAGGCGTGGCACGCCGCCGCTCCGGAGAAGTTCGCTCGCTACCTCGGCTACCTCGACACGCAGCCGAACGAGAAGGGCTCCAAGACCCTGCACGACGCGCCGGGCTATCGCGTGATCTTCGCGCCGCAGGTCCAGTTGATCCGCGTCGGGCCCTCGGCTTTCGCTGCTGGTGTGACCCAGCCGGGCTCGCGCACGATCTACCTGGCGTGGCCCCCCAACTGCGGCGACCAAGCAGTGCAAGACGCCTGGATCCGCGGGCTGATCGCGCACGAGGCGGCCCACGCCCTGGGCTGGCTGGGGTCGCACCCCGCGACGTGCAGCGGCTGCATGGTGGGGAGCCTATGAGCGAGCTATTCGCCACCCTCGCGGCGCAGGGCGGGCTCAGCGTGGCGCTGCTCGGCGTCGGCGCGGTGATCCTCTACCGCAAGCTGGAGGCAGACAAGAAGGAGCACGCCGAGGAGCGCGCCACCCTCGCAGCGGAGCGGCAGGCCATGGCCCAGCGCAACGCCTCAGAGCGCGACATGCTCCGCGAGGAGATCGCCCGCCTCAACCGCGAGCACCTGGAGTTCGTGCAGAGCCTGATCCCGCACGCAGGTGACGCATGAGGGTGCTGCTCGTCGAGGACGTGCCCGCGACCGCCGAGCTCCTGGCGCACGTGCTCCGCTCGATCCCGCCCGTCGAGTCGGTGACGTGGCACGCGACCGTGCCCAAGAAGGTGGAGGATCGCTACGACCTCGTGGTCATGGACCTCGGCATGAAGGGCTACGAGGGCGCGGGTGCTCTGCGCGCGCTCCGCGAGTTCGCCCCGAGCGTGTCCGTGATCGTCTACACGGACGGAGGCCAGGCCGACTCCGAGGCCGCCGACCTTGGCGCCGCCGTGGTGCGAAAGGAGACACTCATGAGCGACCTTGGCCCGGCGATCGTGGCTGCGTTTGCGCACCCCGCCCCCGCCGCAGCGGAGGCCCTCGACACCCTGCGCAGGCGCGCAGCCGAGGCTGTCCGACACCGCTTCGACTCCTCGGAGTCTGGCGTGCGACTCGTGCAGCAGAAGGCGCGCGAGCGGATCACGGAAGTGCGAAAGAGGATCACATGACCGACCTCGACAACCTGTTCAGCTACCACCCGCCAAAGGGCGACCAGGCCCAGCGCTACGAGCGCCTGCGCAGCGCTGCGCGCGCGTTCTCCGAGGAGATCCTGGAGTGCACGCCAGTGGGCGCGGACCAAAGCGCAGCGATACGCAAGGTCAGGGAGGCCGTCATGACCGCAAACGCGGCGATCGCAATTGGTGAGCTATGAGCACGATCACGGCCATTGCGGCCAGTTGGAAGACGACGGCGCTCGGCGCGCTACAGGTGATCGCGGCTGCGGTCATGGGCCTGCTGCTGCTGCTCGGCGGCACGATCCCGGAGCCCGCGGTCATGCCCATGTGGGCCGTGTCCGTGGCCTCGCTGCTCAACGGCCTGGGCAGCGTGCTCGGGCGAGACGCCGACGTGACCTCGGAGCAAGGGGGCCTGCAGTGAGCTTCTCCACGTCCGGGAGGTTCCAGGTCGAGGCAGCGCACTGCCTGCAGCGGCTGGTCTACGCGCTCGTGGCGTTGGCCATGATCGGCTTCGCCTGCGCGTTCCTCAGCGGCTGCGCCTCGACCGGGCGCGCACTCGAGCACGCCGAGGCGAACGCGGCCTACAGCGCGGCTCACGCCGACGACACCAGCCTACCCTCGCAGGCGCGGGCTATCGGCGAGGTCAACCGGATCAGCTGGCAGGTGCAGGTCTACCTGCTCGGGGGCGAGAAGCCCGACCCCGACGTGATCGCGCTGCTGCCCGAGGACTTCCGCCGCGAGATCGGGCTGCTACCCGAGGCCGAGGCCCAGTGAGCGACCTCGAGGTCTACGTCGACTGGCTGCGGGACCGCGGGGTCGAGCGCGTCGACGAGCTCGCCGAGCGCGCCGCCGAGGCGGGGCTCGACAAGGCCACCGCCTGGCTCGACGGCGCGGGGCGCGAGCTCCTCTCCGCCGACCTGGCCGACGCCGCCCGCGAGGGGGTCGAGGGGCTCCGCGCCGCGGCCCCGCACCTGGGCACGCTCAGCCGCACCCAGGCCTCCGGGATCCTCTCCCACGTGTTCCGCGGCGGAGCGACGGACCGGGCCAGCCTCGAGCTCGCCGCGGCGGCCCTGGCCTTCGACGAGCGCCTCAAGGCCCAGCGGGCGGGATCGCTGGCGAAGCTGCGCGAGGAGCTCGCCGAGCAGCACGCCTGGGACGAGATCGCGGCGACGCTGAAGGCCGTCGGCCTCGACGCGCTCAAGGCGGCGATCCCGCTGCTCCTCGCCGCGCTCTAGCGGAAGGGCTGCTGTCGGACCTGCCGCGGGCCCCCTCCGACCAGCTCCGGCGGGAGCTCTCCGACCTTGCGGGTGGCCCAGGCGGGTGGGGTCTCCCCCGCGGCCTCCTGCAGGTCGAAGAAGTGGTGGTCCTGCTCGAAGGCGTAGAAGTTCTCCCCGCCCAGGTCGACGCCGATCGCCACCCAGAGGCCGATCGTCCCGGTCAGGAGCGGGACCAGCAGCAGGTCCATGACCAGGTAGCCGATCCCTTCCACGTCCATGACCCGCGCAAGCTGCAGGTACTGGGCCTCGTGGCCCTCGAGCCAGACCCCCACGACCGGCTGGGAGGCGTCGCGCTGGAAGGACAACTGGAGCGGGCTCCGTCCCTGCACGACTCCGTCGACGGCCACCACGGCGCCCGGGGGCTCGGTCTCGATCGTGACCCGCTCGACGTCGTCGCGGAGGATCGTCGCGCAACCTGGCGCGAGAGCTAGGGCTACGGCGGTGAGAGTCGCGATCGCTGCCTTCATGTTGGCCTCCAGCCACCAGGCTATCCAAAGTTGGGCGCCTCTGCGCAGGACCCATAGACCCTGATGGCGGTTTCTGTTGCGGCTTTGACCCTGCTCTCGCGCGTTGACCTAGTTGGCTCATGACCAAGACGATCGCGCTCACCCGTTCGCTCCTCCTGCTGGCGCTTGAGGCCCTGAACGAGAAAGCCCTTGACGGCGGGGGTATGCTCCAAAGCATGCCCAAGCGGACCAAGGTCTCGGTCAACCGCCCCCGCAAGGGCCGCGACCGTGGACAGTGGCGCCTGCGCGTCCGCTACCCCGACGGCCGGGACACCCACCAGCTCTCCGGCGTCGACTGGAGCCCAGCCTCCCGACAAAAGATTATGCTTGAGCGCGTCGGGGGTCGCTGGTAGCTTTCGGGTGTCGCGGGACGGTCCCGCGACCAAGACAAAAAAAGACCCCGTGAGCGCGTCCTGCCAGACAAGTCGCTCACGGAGCCCCAGATAG
>JAGQRJ010000530.1 GCA_020425635.1 Planctomycetota bacterium
CGAGGCCCCCGGCCTCGGCCTGCAGGGCTTCCTCGCGATCTTCCTCAAGGAGTTCATTCACGTCCGGCGCGACCCCGCGGCGCTGGTGTTCATGTTCCTGATCCCGGTGCTGCAGACCGTCCTCTTCGGCTACGCCCTCGACACCCAGGTCGAGCACATAGAGACCGTGGTCTTCGACCACGACCGCAGCCGCGACAGCGGGCTCCTGATCGAGGCGTTCGAGAACACGCGGACCTTCCGGATCGTGGGCTACGTCGACGACAGCGAGTCCTTCCGCCGGGCGCTGACCTCGGGCTGGGCCAAGGTCGGGATCCAGATCCCGGCCGACTTCTCTCAGCGCCTGCTGCGCCAAGAGCAGGCCTCGCTCCAGATCCTGATCGACGGCAGCGACGCCCAGGTCGCCTCCACCGCCCAGCGCACGAGCGCGCTGCTCGGGCTGACCAAGTCCCTCGAGCGCGGGCGCGCCCTGGCCGAGACGCTCCAGATCTCGGTCGCCCGCGACGCCCAGGGGGCGTTCTCGCTCCCGCTCGACGTGCGCTCGCGGATCCTGTTCAACCCCGACCTCGAGAGCTCCGTGTTCTTCGTCCCAGCGCTGGTCGGGATCATTCTCCAGCTCGTCACGCTGTTCCTCACCGCGTTCGCGATCGTGCGCGAGCGCGAACAAGGGACCCTCGAGCAGATCTTCGTGACCCCCGTCAGTCGCCTCGGGCTCTTGCTGGGCAAGCTGACCCCCTACGCGCTGATCGGTTTCCTCGAGACCCTCGTGGTCCTGACCGTCATGGTGTGGGTCTTCGGCGTCCCGATCCGCGGGAGCCTCCCGCTCCTGCTCGCGTTCTCGCTCCTGTTCCTCTGCTGCGCCCTCGGGCTGGGGCTGCTCGTCTCGACGGTCGCGCGGACCCAAGCCCAGGCCATGCAGCTCGCGTTCCTGATCATGCTCCCCTCGATCCTGCTCTCGGGCTTCATGTTCCCGCGGGCCAACATGCCCCTGCCGATCTACGGGCTGAGCTTCGCGTTCCCCGTCACCTACTACATAGAGGTCCTGCGCGGGATCATTCTCCGCGGCGCCGACCTGGCCGACCTCCACCCCCAGCTCCTGGGGCTCGCGGTCTCGTGCGCCGTGATCCTGGGCCTCGCGCTCAAGCGCTTCAAGAAGCAGGTCGACTGAGGCAGGGCGCGCCCGCGGGCTAACGCCCGCGGAACTCGGCCCAGGCCTCGCGGGTGACCTCCCAGCGCTCGCTGGTCGCGTCGCCGCCGTGGTGGTGCTGGACCTGGACCGTGCCCAGCAGGCGCGCCCCGGTCTTCTGCTTGACCCGGCGCGACGCGGGGTTGTCGATCGAGTTGACCACGATCATGCGCTCGATCCCGCGCTCGAAGAACAGGTAGTCCTGCACCGCGACCACGGCCTCGGTCATGAGCCCTCGCCCCCACAGGTGCTCGGCGAGCCAGAACCCGCGATTCCCCTTGGGCCCGTCGCCGTCGCGGTAGTGGACCGCGCCGACGACTTGGTTTTCAGGGGGCCTCTCCGAGGCCCCCTCGCCCTCGCAGATGAACTGCTCGGGCTCACCCCCAACGGGCCGCGCGCGCTCGCCTTCAGGGGGCCTCTCCGAGGCCCCCTCGCCCTCGCAGCTGAACTGCTCGGGCTCACCCCCGACCGGCCGCGGGCGCTCGCCCTTGAGCGTGATCCCCCAGAACAGGCACTTCCCCGCGGCCACGTCGGGGAGCAGCGTGTCCTCGAGGAAGCGCAGCGCGCCGTCGGGAGGGTAAGGCCAAGGGACCTGGGTCGAGAGGTGCTGGATCACGGCCCAGGTGCCGAAGTAGCGCTGGATCGCGGGGGCGTCGTCGAGGGTCACCGGCCGCAGCCGCAAGCGTTCGGTCTCGAGCACGGGGGGGCGCATGCCGTTCATGATACGTCCGACGCCAGCCC
>JAGQRJ010000531.1 GCA_020425635.1 Planctomycetota bacterium
CCGGTCTCGGTGGAGTGCACCTCGAGGCTCAGGATCAAGCGCATGGGGGGGTAGGGGTCGAAGCGCCTCACGCTGACCAGCGCCACCGCGTCGGCGCCCCAGCTGCGCGAGAGCGCGACCAGCTCATGGGCGGGGGGACCGCGCTGCCAGTCGACCGAGGCCTCCTCGAGCTCCTGGGACTCCTCGGGGGGGAGCGCCAAGGGCAAGAAGCGTCGGCCCTGCTCGAGCTCGGCGAGGGCCGCCTGGGCGACGACCCGCTGGAGGTCGACGGGCACGTCGCTGGCGCCGCGCACGCTGACCACGGTCCAGAGCGCAGGGGCGTGCTCGAGGCTCGGCGAGACGTAGCGCGCGCTCGAGGCGCAGCCGCAGCAGGCGCCGAGCCAGAGCGCGAACAGCGTTTGCCTAATGATGTGACGCGTCGTGGTGCCCTCCCGCCGGTGCCTGCCCCGCCGGCTCGGTCGGCGGCGCCGGCTGCTCGTGCTCGTGCTCGTCGGCGAGCTCCTCCTCCGCGGCGCCCTCGTCGGGCTCCGCGAGCGGGTCCGAGCCAAAGGCCTCGTAGCGGATCAGCGCGTCCTCGAGGGCCGCGCGCTCGCGGCGCACCGCGGCGAGCTGTTGCTCGCCGAGGCGCTCGAGCAGGTCCCGGCGCTCGGCGTCGAGGGTCTGCAGGCTCTGCCGCAGCAGGGTGTCCTCGGCCTGCAGGGTCTCGTGCTTCTCGCCCAGCGCGCGGGCGGCGGCCCTCGTGCGCGTGAGCTCGGCCCGGGTCTTCTCCAGGCTCACCCTGAGCTGCTCGGCGGTCTCCTTCCACTGCTGAAGCTGAGCCTCCTTCTCGGCCACCAGGTTCAAGACCGGGGAGCGGTCTTCGCCCATGGGCTGCATGACGACTGGGGGGGGCGCCTCCTGCACCGCGCAGCCCGCGAGGGCGCAGAGGGCGAGGGCGAAGACGGCCGTGGACGGGGGGCGGACGTTCATTCTTGCGCTCCTCCTAGCTCGTTCCGAGCGTGTGCATTTCGCGGCGCAGCAAGAGCAGCGCCCGCGAGTGGATCTGAGACACCCGCGATCCGGTTACGCCGAGCAAGTCGGCGATCTCCTTCTGCCGCAGGCCCTGGGTGTAGAACAGCGCGATCACCTCGCGTTCGCGCTCCGGGAGCTTCCCCAGCGCCTGGGCCACGAGGTCCACGTGCTCGCGGCGGGCCGCGTCGTCACCCGGCTCGGGGACGTTCGGTGCGAGCACGGTCTCGCCGAGGCTCCCGCCGCCTTCGGCGTCCCGCCGCGGAGCGTCGAGGGACACCAGGGCCGTGCGCCGCGCCAGTGCGAGGTACTCGTCGAGTTCCTCTTCGCTGAGCCCCGTGGCCTCGGCCAGAGCCGCTGGCGTCGGGGGCGCTCCCTGTTGGGCCGCGAGCCGCGCGTAGGCCGCGTCGATCTCCTTGAGCACCTTGCGCCGCTTCTTGGGGATCGGATCCGCGCGGCGCAGCTCGTCGAGGACCGCGCCGCGGATCCGGGTGAACGCGTGGGACTTGAACGAAGAGCCCTTGGTGGCGTCGTAGCTGTGCGCCGCCTGGATCAGGCCGCACACCCCGGCGCTGAGCAGGTCCTCGTAGTCGAGGTGCGGGGGGAGGC
>JAGQRJ010000075.1 GCA_020425635.1 Planctomycetota bacterium
CGCCAGTGGTCCAGGGTGTAGTAGCCCGCGGGGGACGGCGGGTTGAAGGGCGCGTGGTGGGCGCGGTTCTCCTGGACGTAGGCCAGGAGCCGCGGAGCGGCCTGGGGCAAGGGCAGGGTGAGCTCCAAGCGCTCGCTCTTCAGGTGCGGCGGGTTCGCGTCGGTCGCGTCCATGGGGAGATCCTACCTGCTGTGGCTGGGAGGGGTCGCGGCGGACGCCCCCGCCTGGGCCGACGCTCAGGGCCTCGTCGACGCAGCGCAGAAGTGTGAACCTCCATGACGAGACCTCCCGGATTGGGGTAGGCTCTGCGCCATGCAACGTCTGCAGATACTCGCGGTCTCCGCCCTCGTCGCCCTCGCGGGCTGCGAGAAGCCGGCCGACTCGGGCGGCAAGCGCCCCGAGGCACGCCCGGTTCCGGTCCAGGTCGAGCCCCTGACCAAGCGCACGCTCTCGGCGATCTACCCGACCAGCGCCACCCTGCGCGCGGCCCAGCGCGCGACGGTCACCTCGCGCTCGCAGGGCGAGCTCGAGCGGATCCTGGTCGACGAGGGCGCCTACGTCGAAGAGGGTCAGATCCTCGCCGAGCTCGACGACGAGGAGGAGCGCCTGCGCCTGGCCCAGGCCGAGGCCAAGGCCAAGAGCGAGGCCGCCGAGCTCGAGCGCGCCGAGCAGCTGAGCAGCCAGGGCGCGCTGAGCACCACCGAGCTCGAGACGCGGCGCAATACCGCCGCCGAGGCCGAGACCGCGCGGGAGCTCGCCGCGCTCACGCTGCGCCGCACCCGAATTCGTGCGCCCTTCTCCGGCACGGTGCTCAAGCGCCACCTCGACCCCGGGGGCGCGGTCTCGGTGGGCATGGCCCTGTTCGAGCTCGCCGCGGTCAGCCCGCTGCGCGCGGAGGTCAGCGTGCCCGAGCGCTATGTCCCGAGCCTGGCCGTGGGCGACCCGGCGACGGTCGCGGTGCCCGCGACCCGCGTGCGCGTGGCGGCGGAGATCGAGCGGATCTCCCCCGAGACCGACGTCGAGTCGGGCACGGTCAAGGTGACCCTGCTCTTGCCCGCGGCGAGCGGGGAGCTGCGCCCGGGGAGCTTCGTGACCTGCGGCCTGACCACCGACCGTCGGGTCGACGCCCTGACCACGGTCCGCGCGGCGCTGGTCTCCGTGGGCCGGCAGTGGTTCGTCTACCGCGTGGTCGACGGGAAGGCGCAGCAGGTCGAGGTGACCCTCGGCTTCGAGCAGGACGACTACGTCGAGCTGGAGAAGAGCCACCCCGCCCTCGCGCCAGGCGACCTGCTGGTGGTCACCGGCGCCGCGGCGCTCGCCGACGGGACCGCGGTCGAAGTGCTCGAGCCCGCGAAGGCCGAGGCGCAGTGAGCTCGCCGCGGACCCGTCGCGGCGGGGCGTAGACCGCGTGAGCCTCCCTCGCTGGGCGGTCGAGCGCCCGGTCAGCACGCTGATGGCGACCACCGCGGTCGCCGTGTTCGGCTACCTCGCGCTGAGCGAGCTCCCGATCGCGCTGCTGCCCGACCTGAGCTACCCGACCCTCACGGTGCAGACCCTCTACCCCGACGCCTCGCCGCTGAGCGTCGAGCGCCTGGTCACCCGCCCGATCGAGGAGGCCGTGGGGGTGATCCCCGGGGTGCGCGACATGCACTCGGTGAGCCGGGCGGGGACCTCGGAGGTCGTGCTCGAGTTCGAGTGGGACGAGTCCATGGAGCTCAGCACCCTCGCGGTGCGCGAGAAGCTGGGCCTGGTCGAGCTGCCGCGCGAAGCCGAGCGCCCGCGGGTCCTGCGCTACGACCCCTCCCAGGACCCGGTCATGCGGATCAGCCTCGCCGGCAGCGACGACCTCGAGTTCCTCCGCGAGCAGGCCGAGCGCTGGCTCAAGCGCGAGCTCGAGGGCGTCACCGGGGTCGCGGCGGCCAAGGTCCAGGGCGGGATCGAGGCCGAGGTCGAGGTCGCGGTCGACCCGCTGCGGCTGGCGCAGCTCGGCTTGAACTTCGCCGACGTCTCGACGGCCCTGCAGCGCCAGGACGTGAACCTCCCCGGCGGGAGCCTGGTCGACCGCGGCGCGATCTTCCTCGTGCGCACCCTGCACGAGTACACCGACCTCGAGGCGATCCGGCGCACGGTGATCCGCCAGGGCGAGGCCGGCGGCGCGGTGCGCGTGGAGGACGTCGCGCGGGTGGCGCGGGTGCCAACCGAGCGCCGCGAGGTCACCCGGGTCAACGGGGCCGAGGCGGTCGAGCTCGGGCTCTACCGCGAGGGCGAGAGCAACGCGGTCAAGGTCGCCGCGGCGATCCGCGAGGAGCTCACGCGGCTCGAAGGCGAGCTCCCCCCGGGCATGACCCTCAGCGTGCTCAGCGACGGCTCGCGCTACGTCTCCGCGGCGATCGACGCGGTGTGGTCGGCGGCCCTCGGCGGCGGTGTGCTCGCGATCCTCGTGCTGTTCTTCTTCCTCCGCGACCTGCCCTCGACCGCGATCGTGGCGCTCACGATCCCGGCCTCGGTGGTGGCGACCTTCCTCCCGCTGCAGCTCGCCGGGGTCTCGCTGAACGTCATGTCCCTCGGCGGCCTGGCCCTCGGGGTCGGCATGCTCGTCGACAACTCGATCGTGGTGCTCGAGGCGATCGCGCGCCGGCGCGAGGGGGGGCATTCGCGCACCGAGGCGGCGATCCTCGGCGCCGAGGACGTGGCCGGCGCGGTCGCCGCCGCGACCTTCACCACGGTCTCGGTGTTCGTCCCGATCGTGTTCGTCAAGGGCGTGGCCGGGCAGCTGTTCTACGACCTCGCGGTCACCACCTGCCTCTCGCTGCTCGCCTCCCTGGTCGTCGCCCTGACCTTGATCCCGACCCTCGCGGCCCGCGAAGGCGGCTTGCCCGCGGCGGGGGGCACGCTCTTCCCCTGGGACACGGCCCGCGACGAAGGCACCCTCCCCTGGACCTTCCGCGTGGGGCGCTGGGAGCTCCCGCCGGTGGGCGACGGCCGGCACTGGTTCAGCCGCCTGCTGACCGCCGCGCTCTTCGTCCCGCGGGCGCTGGGCGGCCTGGCGGGGGCGCTGGCCTACGCGGCCTGGGTCGTGCTCAAGACCGCGTTCCTCACCGCCACCTGGCCGCTGCGCCTGGCGCTCGACGCGCTGGAGAGGCACTACCCCCGCTTCCTCCGGCTCGCCCTCGGGCACCGCGCGGTGGTCCTCGTCGCCGCCGGCGGGCTGCTCGCGGTGGCTTGGCTGCTCACGCGCCAGCTGGGCAGCGACCTCGTGCCCAACCTGGCCCAGGGCTCGTTCGCGTTCAGGCTGACCCTCCCCGAGGGCACGCCCCTCAGCACCACCGAGGCCGTGGTCGCGCGCGCCGAGGCGGCCCTCGCCGACGACCCGCGCTTCGCCCGCGTGTTCAGCTCGATCGGGATCCTGCCCAGCGCGGGCTCGGGCCGCCAGAGCGTGGGCGAGAACCTCGCCCAGATCGACCTGGCGTTGCAGCCCCCGGTCGACGGCGGGGTCGAGGCCCAGGCGATCGCCTCGGTGCGCGAGGTGCTGTCTGCCTTCCCCCGCGCGCGCGCCGAGCTGGTCGTCCCCCAGGCGCTGAACCTGCGCGCCCCGGTCCAGGTCGACGTGTTCGCCGCCGACCTGGCGACCCTCTGGCGCGGCGCGCAGGAGGTCGAGCAGGCCCTGCGCGGGGTCAGCGCGCTGCGCGACGTGCGCTCCTCCCGCGAACCGGGCGCCCCCGAGGTGCGGATCGCGCTGCGGCGCGAGCGCGCCGCCCGCCAGGGGCTCACGGTCCAGGAGATCGCCGAGGAGCTGCGGCGCATGCTGCGCGGAGACGCCCCGGCGAAGCTGCGCGAGGGAGAGCGGCGGATCGACGTGCGGGTGATCACGCCCAAGCGGACCCGCACCCGGGCGAGCGCGGTGCGCAACCTGCCCGTGCGCCTCCCCTCCGGCCAGACCGTGCCGGTGTTCACCGTCGCCGACGTGGTCGAAGACAGCGGCCCGGCCGCGATCCACCGCGCGCGCGGGTCGCGGGTGGTGCGGATCCAGGCCGACGTCCAGGGCGCAGACCTGGGCGCCGCCCTCGAGCAGGTGCGCAGCGCGCTCGCCCCCCTGCAGCTGGGGGGCGCGACCTACGAGCTCGCGGGCCAGGACGCCGAGCTCGAGCTGAGCTACAAGAGCCTGCGCCTCGCCTTGATCCTGGCCGTGTTCCTCGTGTTCGCGGTCATGGCGACCCAGTTCGAGTCGCTGCGCACCCCCTTCGTGGTGCTCTGCACGGTGCCCCTGGGCGGCGTGGGGGTCGTGCTCGGGCTGTGGCTGACCGCGACCCCGGTCAGCGTGCTCGTGCTGATCGGGGCGGTCATGCTCGCCGGGATCGTGGTCAACAACGCGATCGTGCTCGTGGACGCCGTGCTGCGGGTGCAGCGGGCCGGCGCCCCGCTGGGCGAGGCGATCCTGCGGGGCGCCCAGCTGCGCCTGCGCCCGATCATCATGACCACCACCACCACCGTCCTCGGCCTCGCCCCCCTGGCCCTGGGCTTCGGCGAAGGCGGCGAGCTGCGCCGCCCGCTGGCGATCGCCGTGGTCGCGGGGTTGAGCGTCGCCACCGTCCTGACCCTCGTGGTGGTGCCCTGCCTGACCTCGCTCCTCGCCGCGCGCGGCCCCGCGGACGAGCCCGAGCCCGCCCCGGCGGACCCGACCCCGAGCGAGCCCAGCCCGGCGCGCGAGCCCGACGCGCCCAGCGCGGAGCCGCCTGCGGGCTGAGCTCCGGGCGACTCCCTCCGCGAAGATCCTTCTCGAAGCGAGGCCGGTGGCGTAGGGTGAGGGGGCGCAGAGGGAGCACCAGTATGTTCGTCGTGACCGGGGGAGCGGGCTTCGTGGGGAGCCACCTGGTGCACCGCCTCAACGCCGACGGGGTCGACGCGATCCTGGTCGTCGACGACCTGAGCTGCGGGACCAAGGCCTCGAACCTGGCCGACTGCCGGGTCGCGGACTACATGGACAAGGACGAGTTCCTCCTCGCCCTCGAGCGGGGGAAGCTCCCCCAGCTCACGACGATCTTCCACCAGGGCGCCTGCACCAACACCCGCGAGCTCGACGGGCGCTACCTCATGCGCAACAACTACCGCTTCTCGCGCGAGACCCTGCACTACGCCCTCGAGCACGCGGTGCCCTTCGTCTATGCCTCGAGCGCCTCGGTCTACGGCGCGAACCAGACCTTCCGCGAGGAGCCGGCCTTCGAGCGCCCGATCAACCCCTACGCGTTCTCCAAGCTCGTGTTCGACCAGCACGTGCGCCAGGTCATGCGCCGGGCCAAGAGCACCGTCGTGGGCCTGCGCTACTTCAACGTCTACGGGCCGCGCGAGCAGCACAAGGGCGACATGGCCTCCATGGCCTACCAGCTCTACACCCAGATCAAGCGCGAAGGCCGCGCGCGGCTGTTCGAGGGCACCAGCGGCTACGGCCCGGGAGAGCAGCGCCGGGACTTCGTGTTCGTCGAAGACGCGGTCTCGGTGAACCTGTTCTTCGCCCGCGGCGCTCCCCAGCAGGGGATCTTCAACGTCGGGAGCGGGGTCTCGCGGAGCTACAACGACCTCGCCCGCACGGTGATCGACACCCTCGGGACCGGCGAGGTGACCTACATTCCCTTCGACGACCGCCTCCGCGGCCGCTACCAGAGCTACACCCAGGCCGACCTGAGCCGGCTGCGCGAGGCGGGCTACGAGGGCGCCTTCACCGCGATCGAAGACGGGGTCCCCGTCGCGGTCCGGTCCTGGGAGGGCGACCCGCTCACGACCCCCCAACTCGCCGCAAACCCCGTCCGGTGAGCGGCCCCAGGCCCTGGCTTTTCCGCTGCGGGACGTCCGCGCCAAGGGTTACCCTATGGCCGAGCTAAACCTTTGAATCTCGAACGACCACTACGCGCAGCCATCGTGGGCGCCCGGCGGGAACGCCAGGGCACGGGAGAGTTCGTGGCCCGGGAGCTCGAGCGCGCGGGGTGCACCGTGTGCGCGCTGGTCGGGACTCGCCCCGAGACCGTCGAGGCCGCGCGCGCCGACCTCGCCCGCCGGCACGGGATCGAGGCCCAGGGCTACCTCGACCTCCCGAGCCTGCTCGCCGCCGAGGCGCCCGACGTGGTCGCGATCTGCTCGCCCCCCGAGACGCACCTCGAGCTGCTCGAACTCGCCCTCGCCGCCGGGTGCCACGTCTACTGCGAGAAGCCGCTGGTGTTCGACGCCGCCGGCGACGACGCCGAGCTGATCCGCCGCGCCGAGGCCGCGATCGAGCGCGCCCGCGCCACGGGCCGCCTGCTCGGGGTCAACACCCAGTGGCCGTTCACCCTCGCGGCCTTCGACGCCCTCTACCCCGGCGGCCGCGCCGCGCCCCAGACCCTGCGCATGTGGCTGACCCCCGACAGCGGCGGGGCGCGCATGGTCGTCGACTCCGCCTCGCACGTCCTCAGCCTGGCCTACGCGCTCGTGGGCCCCGGCGAGCTGCGCGGGATCGCCTGGACGCCCCACGCAGAGGGCCCCGAGGGGGGCGCCCTGAGCTTCGGCTACCGCCACGCCGCGGGCGAGCTCGCCGTGCGCCTGGAGCTGCGCCGAGGCGCCACGACCCCCCGCCCCGCGGGCTACGCGATCGACGGCCAGGCCGTCGAGCGTGAGGTCGAGCTGCCCGACTACCGCATTCGTTTCGTCCGCCCCGACGGCGCTCGCTCCGACCCGGCCGACCCCCTGGTCGCCGCGGTCGGCGACTTCGTGCAGGGGATCCGGACCCACCGCCCCACCGACGTCGAGGCGCTGAAGCTCGGCGTGGGGCCCTATTTCCAGCTGGTGCATGCAACCCACCGGGAGGTGTCCTATGGCTAAGGACCTGTCCGTCGTCCGCGGAACCAAAGAGAAGCAGACCGAGCTCTCGCCGATCCATGACTTCGCCGCGAAGCTCACCCAACCCTCCATGCTGCCGCGCTTCAAGGACTACGTGCGCTGGCAGGCCCGCTACCGCAAGGGGCTGACCGAGGGCAAGTCGATCGACGAGCTGCTCGAGGGCGCCCCCGATCAGGCCCCGCTCTCGATCAACCTCGACCTCACGACCGCGTGCAACTACCGCTGCGATCACTGCGTCGACATGGACATCCTCAACAAGAACATTCGCTACGACGACGACAAGCTCTTCGAAGGGCTGAAGGTCATGGCCGAGCGGGGCCTGAAGTCGGTGATCGTGATCGGCGGCGGCGAGCCGACGCTTTACCCGCGCTTCAACGAGGCGATCGAGCTCATGAAGGGGCTCGGGCTGAAGGTCGGGATCGTCACCAACGGCAGCCGCATGGACAAGATCCTCGAGGTCGCGCACCTGTTCGAGCCCGAAGACTGGGTGCGGCTCTCGCTCGACTCCGGGTCGGACGAGGTCTTCCAGGCCATGCACAAGCCGCGCAAGGGCGTGACCCTCGACCAGATCTGCGCGGGGATCCCCCCGATCAAGGCCAAGAACCCGAACTTCACGATCGGGTTCTCGTTCATCATCGTGTGGAAGAACTGCGAAGCGAACGACTTCGAGATCCACGAGAACGTGCAGGAGATCGTGAGCGCCGCCGAGCGCGCGAAGAAGCACCAGTTCGACTACATCTCCTTCAAGCCCTTCCTCAACCGCGCCGAGGTCAACAACGCCGAGGTCGTGGAGCTGAGCAAGGAGGACCAGGAGCTGCAGAAGGTCATGGCCGACATTCGCGCGCGGGTCGACGAGGCCAAGAAGCTCGCGACCGACAGCTTCCGCGTGATCGAGAGCACCAACCTCAAGGTGCTCGAGAACGGGACCTACCGCAACTACACCGAGCAGCCGAAGACCTGCCACATGACGTTCTTCCGCCAGGTGCTCAGCCCGCTCGGCACCTACAACTGCCCGGTCTATCGCCACGTGGCCCACGCCAAGGTCGGCGAGAACGACGCCTACGCCCCCGACGCGCAGCGCGCGACCCTGCACAGCACCATGAAGCTGATCCAGGACTTCAACGCGACCACCGAGTGCCGCGAGGTGACCTGCCTCTACAACCACGTGAACTGGTTCGTGGAGGACATGATCGAGCACCCCGAGAAGCTCGAGGCGCTGCAGCCGAGCGCCGAGCGCAACGACTACTTCTTGTAGCGGCGGCTAGCCCTGCTTGCGCGCCTCGGCGGCCGCGAGCTCGGCGCGGCCGCGCTTGCCCTTCTTGTGCTTGCTCTCGGTCGGGCGGTTCTTCGCCACGTAGGCGTGCTCCTCGACCAGCTTCAGCAGGTCGAAGGAGCTCAGCACCCCGACGACCGTCTGGTCGTGCACGACCACGAGGTGGTGCAGCTTGTGGTTGCGCATCATGCGCGCCGGGAGGCTCGTCGCCGAGTAGCGCGGCACGGTGTAGACCTTCTCGTGCATGATCGAGGAGATCGGGGCCGCCCCGTCGTAGTCCGCGATCAGGTCGGTGGAGGTCACGATCCCCTGCAAGGTGCCGGCTTCGTCGGTGATCGGCGCGCAGCTGTAGCCCTGCCCGAACAGGATCTCGCGCACGGTGCCGATCGTGTCGCTGGGGCGGAAGGTCCGGACCGGACTCTGCATGAGGTCGTCGACGGTGGCTTTTTGCATGGATCTGGCTCCTCTATGGCCGTGAGCATGCAGACCCCATGCCTCGACTTCAACACCGCAACGAAATGACTTACGTTGCCCGCGGTCACGCCGGTATGACCCCGAACCGGCGCGCGGTCGCAGACCCGCGACTCCCCGGGAACCCAACCCTGGGACGCCCCGCCGCCCGTGCACCCGTTTCGAAACGCGCGCGGGCCTAAGTCCTTTACCCACAATCGGCGCACCGTGTGCAGTTGAGAGGGCCATGAACCGCTTCCTCCTGATCGGGCTCCTGCTGAGCGCCGTGGCCTCCGCCCAGGTCCAGGTCCCCAACGCCGGCGACGAGGAGGTCTACTCCCTGGAGGGCAGCGTCGAGGGCTCCCCCGCCCGGGCCTTCGTCTTGCTCAAGCGCAAGGGCCCCACCAAGCTCCGCCTCCTCGCCCGCGTCGCCGTGGGCGACCGCACCGAGCAGTGGAACGAGGTCGTGGCGGCCAGCGAGCCGCGCTGGGTGCTCTCCAACCCCGCGAGCGTGGTCGACCGCCTGATCGGGCGCCGGGTGCCGACGACCGACGCCGTGATCACCCAGGCCGACCACCGGCGCCTGGTGATCGAGGTCCAGGAGAACGGCCTCGCCCTCGGGACCCTCGCCGGCGACCGCCTCGACCGCGTCGGCCCCGACCCGCGCGACTGGCGAAGCAACTTCCTGCTCCGCGGACCCGTCGCGCGCTGGGGCATGGCGCGCGCGTTCTGGGACCTGATCAAGCCGGGGAGCCGCCGCTTCGAGGAGTTCCGCGGCGACTCGGACGCGGCGCTCAGCGCCAAGATCGCCGCGCGCCTCGACCTGACCCAGGAGCTCAGCGTCGCCCGGATCTACCGCGCCGCCCGCGCCGAGACCCCAGACGACCGCGCCGCGCTGCAGGCGGCCTTCGGCTTCCTGGTCGACACCCCGGACCTCTCCTTCCGCCAGTTCCCGGGGATCCCCGCCGGCGAGCAGCGCGCGGACAAGTACCAGCACTTCTTCGTCTCGGCCTTCCTCGCCCACCGCAGCAACCTCGAGGGCAGCCTCGTCGTCGGCTGGGCCAAGGAGGTGCTCGACATGCGCCCCGGCGGGAGCGGCTACAACGACCAGGACCTGTTCGCGGACCTGCTCGGCGCCAGCTTCGGCGAGGCCCTGCGCTTCGGCGAGGTCCGCGACTACTAACTAACTAGCTCATTCCCACACCCGGATTCGCTTCACCTGTGTGCCCGCGACGGTGGTGTTGAGCTGGACGTAGGTGAAGCTCGAGCTGTCGCGTGGGTCCACGAGGGTGCAGAGGAAGAGCTGCTCTTCGCTGGGGACCGCCTCCGCCGCGGCATACACGACCTGCGCTCGACCGGCGAGCGGGATCGCCGTCGCGTCGACGTCGCCGCCGACGACCAGCGATCCGTTGACCCGCTGGGGCGTCGAGGGCTGGCTGAGGTCTCGCACGTAGAGCTGCAGGTCGTCGTCCCCCGCACCCACGTCGCTGCGGTAGAACAGCAGGCTGCCGTCCGCGCTGAATCGGGGACTTACGGGCTCGCTTGCGGCGCCAAGCGTGATCGAGACGCCGCGGGTGGCGATCCCCGCCTGGCTGACTCGCGAGGTGCTGGGGTCCGCGGGAGCCGAGGCGATCGCGGGGAGGTAGAGCTCGACCGCGTCGTCGACTGCGCCCAGGTCGCCGGCGTAGAGCACCCTTGATCCGTCTGGGCTGAAGATCGGCAAGCCCGCGGTCTCGACCGAGCGAGACGCGGCGATCGCGGAGTGAGTCTTCACCGGGGTCAGCAGTCCCCCAGGGACGGAGGTGATATCCACGACGTACGACTCCACGCGGTCGTCGACCTCGGCGTCCTGGTGCAGGCTCACGTGGGTGCCGCTCGAGTTGAACGCCACCCTGGAGATCTCGCGCAGCCCTCCGTGCAGCTTGGGGGGCGAGATCGAGCGAGGGCTGACCCCGGCGGAGAGGTTCACCACGTAGGCCTCCTGGTCGCCGTCGGTGGTCAGGTCTCCCCAGTAGGCGAGCTTGGTCCCGTCCGCGGAGAGCGCCACCCCGGTGACGTTCGTGCCAGGGCCGACCAGGGGCGTGTTGACTCGAGTGCTGAGGCTTCCGCCGAGGCTCACCAGGTAACACTCGTCCATGCCGATCTGGGACCCTTCGCCGACCCACAGCACGCGGTCGCCGCCTTCGGTGAATCGTCCGCTGAGCAAGCGGTTCAGCCCGGTGTTCGGGGCGATCAGCCTGCTCAGCCAATGAACCCCGTAGGGGTAGCTCACGCTGAAGTCGATCAGGTTCAACGCCGAGTCGTCGGTTCCGTTGTTGAGCACGTAGGTGAGGGCCTCGCCGCCAGGGGAGAAGTGGACACTCTGCAGATCCTGGACGAAGAACGGCGCAAGCACCGGGCCGCTGATCCTTCGCCCCGCCCCGGGCGTGGCCAACAGCACCTCGTAGAGCTCCGTGACGCCGTCCGTGTCCTGGTCGGCGAGGTAGACCAGCCGCTCGTCGTTGGGTGCGAAGGTCGCCTGCAGGACGTCCCGATTGCTCCCGGTGAGGTCCGCGGAGACACGGGTCACGGTGTAGGGCGCGCTCCCGGCGAGGTCGACCAGGAACAGCTCGAAGGTCTCGTCTTCGTTCTGGTCGGCGATATAGAACAGCCACCTGCCGTCGCCGGAGATCCCGCTGGCGTGCTCGCCGGCCAGCACGTCGCCGCCGGCGGTCAGCGCGGGGTTGAGCTGGATCGGGGCCCCGGCGATCCCCCCGACGACGTTGACCAGGAACAGCTCGTCGTCACCGGCGACGTCTTGATCCGAGACGTAGGCGATTCGGGTCGGCACGTCGTCGTCGGTGAGCGTGACGGTCGCGGTGGCGTCGAACAGGGTGGAGACGAGGTTGCTCCCGGTCTGGAGCTGCAGGCTCACCGTCTCGTTGCCCTCGATCGCCGAGTCTTGCAGGGGTGAGAAGCTGACGGTGTGGGTCGCGCCGTCTCCCGCCCCCAAGGCGAAGGTGACGTCCGTGGCGATCGCCGTGTAGTCGAGGCCGGAGCTCGCGCTCCCCGTCAGCAAGTCCACGACGCTCACGGTCGCGGCGGCGGAGAGCGTGGCCGACGGATCGTTGGTGTTCAGCTCCACGGTCAAGGTCAGCGGAGTGGACTCGACGGTCGAAGGGGCCGTCTCCTGGAACGTCACCCAGGCCCTGTCGCTGTCCCTGACGTTGATCAACCCACTCCTCGTGCCAAGGCCCGCCGGACCGGTGACGTTCCGCAGGCCGAAGCCCACGGTCTCCCAGATCTGCTCGACGAGGTCGTCGTCCAGGGGTGTAAAGGGCGCCGTCTGCACCGTCCCGTCGGTAGATCCCGCAGGGAAGGTCACGGTCACCAGGAGCGGCTGATAGTCCAGACCGCTCGTCGCACTTCCGCCCCCCCCGTCGTAGACCTCGACCGTGACCGGGTTGGCGAGCGGGAGCAGGGTGTCGAGGCGTACGGGGATCATGAGCGGAGTCGACTCGTCCGCCGTAGTCATCAAGACGATCGTCGGGAACGGGATGGGGAAGCTGGGGATCAGCGTGACCGTCGCCGGGGTCTCGTCGTCGGTGATCGTGAGCGCGTGGGTCGTCTGCGCGCCGAGCCCTCCAGGGCCGCTGTAGTTCTCGAGGCGGAGGTTCACCACCTCGGGGCCCTCGAGGAGCAGCTCCTGAATCAGCGAGACGAACACCGTGCGCGTGGCCCCGCTCGCCGTGCCGGCGGGGAAGGTCAGGGTCTGGACGCCGATCGCGGCGAAGTCCACCGCGGAGGTCGCCGTGCTCCCGGGGGCCTCCACGAGGTCGACCGTCACCGGGGCCCCCAGAGACGCTCCCCCAGGAACGCTGAGCTCGACCACCACGCCCAAGGCGCCGCTCTCGTTCGCGGTCGCGCTGCTCGCCGTCTGGAAGGCGACAAACACCGCGCTGTCCGGGATCGTCACCACGTGGGTCGTCTGCGCGCCCAGGCTCGCCTGCGCGCCGCCGGGGTTCTGCAGCGCGAGGTTCACGGTCTCGTCTGCCTCCGTGAGGGCGTCGGCGGTGGGGGTCAGGGTCACCGACCGCAGCGCGCCGCCCACCGAGCCCACGGGAAAGGCCAAGGTCTGCAGCGGAAAGGAGAGGTAATCGATCCCAGAGAGCGCGCTGCCGCCGCCGGCGTCGAGCACGTCCACGGTGACCGGCGCGGCGAGGCTGACCCCGGCCGCGAGGGTCAGCTCGACCTCCACCTGCAGGGGGGCGGCCTCGTCGACTGTCGCGCTGGCCGCGCCGCGAAAGGCGAGGACCGCGAAGTCGTCGTCGGGCAGGGTCAGCGTGTGGCTGGAGGGAGTCCCCAAGCTCACCGGCCCGCTAGGGTTCTGCAGGCCCAGGAGTACGGTCTCGGGGCCCTCCACCAAATCGTCGGCGAGCGGCGTGACGCTCACGGTTTGAGTGTCTCCGTCGCCGCTGCCCGGTCCGAAGCCCAGGGGCGTGGTGGGAAACGAGGCGTAGTCAGCGCCGCCCGCGGCGCTCCCCGTGCCCACGTCGAAGGCCTCGACGCCCACGGCGACGGCTAGCGTGGCCGTGGACGGAGTCGTGTTGAGCACGACGCTCACCGAGCCGGGGGCCGTCTCGCTGGCGGTCGCACTGGCGCCGAGCGCGTAGGACAACGTCGCCGCGTCGGTGTCGAGGATCGTGACCGTGTGCACGAGCGGGGAGAGCAGCGCACCGGGACCGCTGAGGGATTGCACCCGGAGGACCACGGTCTCGTCACCCTCCACGAGGTCGTCGGATCCGGTCGGGGAGAGGGTCACGACCTGCGTCGCTCCGCTCGCCGAGCCCGCAGGAAACACGAGTTGCACCGGGGAAAAGGCCGCGTAGTCCACCCCGCCCTGCGCGCTGCCGCTCCCCACGTCGACCACGTCGACGGTCAGCGACCCAGCCAGGGGCTGCCCCCCGGGGATCGTGAGTTCGACGGCGATCGCGCGCGGGGTCCCCTCCGCGCTCGAGCTGGTCAGGGACTGAAAGGAGAGGCTGGGAATGGCGTCGTCGATCAGCGTGAGTTGGTGCGTCGTCTGCGCCCCCAGCGTGACCCCGTTCGCAGGGGCTCCCAGCGCGAGCTCGACCGTTTCGTTGCCCTCGACGTTGGTGTCGGCGACTCCGTTGACGGCGACGCTGAGCACCGTGCCGTCTGCCGCGCCCGCGCCGAAGACCACGAAACCACCCGGGAAGCCGTAGTCCCCCCCGAAGCTCGCGGTCCCGCCGACGATCCCCACGGGGACCGTGACGCCGAAGGCCAGGGTCGCTCCGGGCGGCTGCGTCGCAAGCATGACTCCGACCCCGGTGCTCGCAGACTCACGCGCGCTGCTGCTGGCGGTCGCGAAGGAGACCTGGGCGAACTCGTCGTCCTCGACGGTGAGCGTATGCTTGGCGGCGGAACCTGAGACCACGACCACGCCCGAGAACAAGCTCAGGTCCGTCGACTCGTCGCCCTCGATCAGCGCGTCGTCCACGACGTCGACCTGGAGGTTCGCGGTCGAGTTGTTGGCCGCGCCGACGGGGAACACGACCGGGTTCAGCGAGGCGTCTGAGAGGCCGAGGGCGCCTCCGTCTCGACGCGGCGTGAGCCTGAGCTCGAACCCCAGGCCGACTCCGCCCAGGGTCTCCATTCGCACCGGGATCAGGTGTGCACCCACGCCCTCTTGGATGGTGCTCTGCGCTTGAGCGAACTGCACGCTCGCCAGCGGCCCCGAGTAGGTCGCCACCCCGAAGGTCCCCAGGGTCGTCGTCTCGAAGGTGACGGTGCCGCTGACGGGGTCCACGCCCAAGGGCACCAGCGCCATGACCGCCCCGTTGGTGCCGCGCACGAAGGCCACGACGTCTCCGGCGAGGGAGGCGCCAGCGCTCAGGCGCACCCTCACTGGACTCGAGAGCGTGACCGTGGGGCTCGCCGACACCTGGATCCCGCTGCCCACCACCGTAAAACCTGTCAGGCCCGACCCCGGGTTGGCGGCGCTGGTGAACGTGAAGCTCGTGTCTGCGCTGAGCGCCCCGGGCGGTACGTCGACCGTGATCCCGCCGTCCGCGTACAGGCTACCGCCCAGGCTCGCGATGATCGTCTGCCCACCCGCGCCGGTCGGAGCGCCGGGTGCGCCACCCCCGCCGCCACCACCACCAGAGTTGCAGCCCTGAGCCAGGACCGCGCAGGCGAGACCCAGCAGGCCTAGGCCCCACCCCAATGCCCCGATCGCGCCCTGCAAAGGTCCTCCCCGGGCCGCACCTCGGCCATCCCAGCGTAGTGTTGCGCACGTGCGTGTGCAAACCTTCACCAGGCGACCCTGGAGGCCAGTTGCAACCGACGGTCCTACTAGCCGCGCCGGGCTCCCAGGCGGAACTCGGCGATCGCGCAGTAGAGGGTCGGGACCACGAACAAGGTGATCAGCTCGACGCACATGCCGCCGAAGGACGGGATCGCCATGGGGACCATGATGTCCGAGCCGCGTCCGGTCGAGGTCAGCACGGGGACGAGCGCGAGGATCGTGGTGGCCGTGGTCATGAGGCAGGGGCGAATCCGCCGCGTCCCGGCCTCGAGGGTGGCCGCGCGGATCCCCTCCACGGACTCGGTGGGGTTGGCCTCGAAGGACTGGTCGAGGTAGGTCGCGATCACCACGCCGTCGTCCGAGGCGATCCCGAACAGCGCGATGAACCCGACCCAGATCGCGACCGAGAGGTTGATCGGGTGCACGGCGAACAGCTCACGCAGGTTGGTCCCCAGGAGCGTGACGTCGAGGAACCAGGGCTGGCCGTAGAGCCAGATCATGAGGAAGCCGCCGGCCCAGGCCACGGCGATCCCGCTGAACACGAGCGCGGTGGTCGAGACGCGCTTGAACTGGAGGTAGAGGATCACGAAGATGATGAACAGCGCCAGGGGCAGGACGACCCGCAGCTTCTTCTCCGAGCGGAGCTGGTTCTCGTAGCTGCCGGCGAAGCTGTAGCTCACCCCCGCGGGGACGTGCAGCTCGCCGCTCTCGCGCTTGGCCTCGAGGTAAGCCTGGCACGCCTCGACGACGTCGACCTCGGCCTGGCCCTGCTTCATGTCGAACAGCACGTAGCCGGTGAGGAAGGTGTCCTCGCTCTTGATCACCTGGGGGCCGCGCACGTAGCGCACCTCGGCGAGCTGGATCAGGGGGATCTGGTGGCCGTCCGGAGTCGGCACGTAAATGTCCTGGATCGCCTCGACCGAGTCGCGGAGCTCGCGCGGGTAGCGGACCCGGACCGGGTAGCGCTCGCGCCCCTCGACGGTGGTCGTCAGCGGCTTGCCGCCGATCGCGACCTCGATGATCTCCTGGACCTGCGTGATCTTCAGCCCGTGCCGCGCGATCGCGTCCCGGTCGATCTCGAGCTCGACGTAGGGCTTGCCCACGATCCGGTCGGCGATCACCGCCTCCTCCGCGACCGAGGGCACCTGCTTGAGCAGGCGCTCGATGTCGAGGCACACCTGCTCGATCGTCGCGAGGTCAGGCCCCTTGACCTTGACCCCCATGGGCGCGCGCATGCCGCTCTGGAGCATGACGATCCGCGCCGCGATCGGCTGCAGCTTGGGGGCCGAGGTCGTGCCCGGGAGGTGCCCGGCCTGGACGAGCTCGTCCCAGATGTCGTCCGCGGAGCGAATGTGCTCCCGCCACTGGCGGAAGGGCCTCCCGTCGGGGTCGGGGATCAGCTCCCCGTCGCCGTCGCGGCGGTAGTCCCCCGCCTCCTCGTCGTAGGCGAAGCGCAGGCGGTGCCCGTCCTCGTCGACCCTGAACTCGGACCTGTAGTTGACGATCGTCTCGATCATGGAGATCGGCGCCGGGTCGAGCGGGCTCTCGGCGCGGCCTAGCTTGCCGACCACGAGCTCGACCTCGGGCACCGCGGCCAGGGCCTTGTCGAGCTTCTCGAGCACGTCCTGGGCCTCGCCGATCGAGGCGTGGGGCATGGTCGTGGGCATGTAGAGGTAGCTGCCCTCGTCGAGGGGCGGCATGAACTCCTTCCCCAGCCCTGGGAGCGCGTGCTCGATCGAGGTCCGCAGGCCGGAGGCCGGGCCCGCGCGATAGGCGAGCGACGCCAGGGTCGTGACGGAGGCCACGGTCACGAGCGCCAGGGAGCCCGCGAACGCCGCGACCTGCCACGCGGGGCGGCCGTCCTCCGGCGCGCGTTTGCGGAGGAAGACCGAGGCCGCCTGGTAGACGCAGCTCGCCGCGAACAGACCCAGCGCCGCGGCCGGGACCCAGGGGAACACCCACGCGGCCCCGAGCCACACGGAGGCGCCGAGCACGAGGATCACCGCGGGCAGGAGCAGGAAGGTCGCCTTGTGGTCGAGGCACCAGCGCAGGAGCGTCGGGTAGGCGCGCAGGAACAGGAGGAACCCGCCCAGGACCCCGGCGATCAGCCCGCCGGTGAAGAGGAAGTTGGTGGCCAAGGACCGGCTCGGCCCCAAGGGCAGCCAGTGCGCGTTGAGGAACCAGGCCACGACCAGCACGGCCAGGCCGTTGCTCGCCCAGGAGGCGTAGTCCTTGCCCCGCGCGGAGCGCCGCTCGAGCGCCGGCTGGCCGAAGCCGACCGCCGACATGAGCAGCACGAGGAGCCCAATGACCCAGGAGTAGAGCGCCGCCGCCACGCCCAGCGCGACGAGGGCCGCGGGCCACACGTAGCGGTGCCAGGCGTGCTTGCGCCCCTCCCGGGTGAACAGCAGGTGGGCCGCGGGCGGGAGGATCGTGAGCGCGACGACGATCGACCCCAGGAGCGCGAAGCTCTTGGTGAAGGCCAGGGGCTTGAACAGCTTGCCCTCGGCGGCCTCCATGGCGAACACCGGGAGGAAGCTCACGATCGTGGTCGCCACCGCCGTGACTACGGCGCCGCCCACCTCGACGGAGGCGCGGTAGATCACCTCCAGGCGGTCTTCGCCGGGGTCGGCTTCGTCGAGGTGTCGGAGGATGTTCTCGCAGAGGATGATCCCCATGTCGACCATGGTCCCGATCGCGATCGCGATCCCGGAGAGCGCCACGACGTTGGCGTCGACGTGGGCGTAGCGCATGGCGATGAAGCAGATCAGCACGGCCAGGGGCAGCAGCCCCGAGATCAAGAACGAGCTGCGCAGGTGCAGCACCATGGCGATCACGACGATGATGCTGAGCAGGATCTCCTCGGTGAGCGCGGTGTTGAGCGTGCCGAGGGTCTCGTAGATCAGCCCCGTCCGGTCGTAGAAGGGCACGACCGTCACCTGGCTGAGGGTCAGCCAGGCCGGGTGCGCGTCGAGGTTGGCGCTGGCCCAGCGGACCCAGGCGTCCTGCGCGAGGGCGGCGCCCTCGTAGGCGGGGAAGCCTTGGTCCCGGGCGAAGGCCTCGACCGCGGCCCGCTCGGTCTGCGACCAGTCGATCACGACTTTCTTGGGCAACCCCGGGGCGATCTCGGCGATCTTGGCCTTGACGTTCTTGATCGCCGCCAGCGGGTTGTCGCCGTAGCGGACCACCGCGACCCCACCCACGGCTGGGCTGCCCGCCTTGTCGAGCGCGCCGCGGCGCAGGGCTGGCCCCAAGGACACGCGCGCGACGTCTTTGATCCGGATCGGCACGTTCTGCTTGACCTTGACCACGACCTTCTCCAGGTCGTGGACGGACTTGACGAAGCCCAGGCCGCGGACGACGTACTCCACGCGGTTGACCTCGATCGTGCGCGCGCCGACGTCGAGGTTCGAGCTGCGCACGGCGTCGACGACCTGAGTCAGGCTGACCCCGTGCGCGTGCATGGCGTCGGGGTCCACGTCGACCTGATACTCCTGCACGAAGCCGCCCACCGAGGCGACCTCCGAGATGCCCTCGGCCCCCAGCAGCGCGTAGCGCACGTACCAGTCCTGGGCTGCGCGCAGCTCGTCGAGGTTCCAGCCGCCCGTGGGCTCGCCCTGGGGGTCGCGCCCCTCGAGGGTGTACCAGTAGACCTGCCCGAGCGCGGTCGCGTCGGGTCCGAGCGCGGGCTGTACGCCCTTGGGCAGCGTGCCCGCGGGCAGGCTCGCGAGCTTCTCGAGCACCCGCGAGCGCGACCAGTAGAAGTCGACGTCGTCCTTGAAGATGATGTAGATCGAGGAGAAGCCGAAGAACGAGTAGCTGCGCACGGTCTTGACGCCCGGGATCCCGAGCAAGGCCACCGTCATGGGGTAGCTGATCTGGTCTTCGACGTCCTGCGGCGAGCGGCCCATCCACTCGGTGAACACGATCTGCTGGTTCTCGCCAATGTCGGGGATCGCGTCGACCGGCACGGGGTCGCGCGGAATCGCCGGAAGGTCCCAGTCGAAGGGCGCGACGCGGACCCCCCAGCCGAGGAAGAACACGATCGCCAGCGCGACGACGAGCTTGTTCTCCAGGCAGAAGCGGATCGTGCGCGCGATCACTTCCGGCCCCCTTCACCCTTGGCGGGGAAGGTCGCGCGGACCTCGCCGCAGCGCAGCATGGAGGACCCGAAGTACGGGTTGAGCACCTCCTCACCCCGCTGCAGCCAGCTCGCGCCCTCGTTGTCGCGGGCCATGGGGCAGTACGCTTCGCGGAGCACGCCCGCGGCGTGCCCGAACTGCCGCTCGAGGTCGAGGGTCGCCGCGGAGAGCTCGACGAAGGCGACCCGCGCAGCGGCGATCGTGTCCGCGGCCGCGACCGCGCCGCCGCCGTCGCGGAGCCGCTTCGCCAGGCCCATCCAGGCGACGTGGCCGGTGCCCGTGACGAGGCTCATGTCCACGCCCTGCGCCTGGGTCACCAGGCCCTCGGCCGCGGTCCGGGCGGCCTGCAGGTCGTCGCCGGCGAGGGCCTCCTGAACGGCCAGGTAGCCGGCGTAGACCGGGTCGAGCGCCGCGAGGAAGGCCGGCGGGGCGTCGTGCGCCTGGGCTTCGCGCTGCCCCTCCGGGGGGAGCATCATGCTCGGGCGGGCCTCGATCTGGAGCGCGCTGTCGAGCTTGAACGCCCCCTGGGTGACGACCACGTCGCCTTCGTCGAGGCCGGAGCGGACGACGTAGAAGTCCCCGGCCCGCGGGCCGAGGACGATCTCCTGCCCGCGGAACAGGGCCTCGTCTCCGGGGAGCTTCAGGTAGACGAGGGAGCGGACCCCCGTCCAGAGCACCGCCGAGGCGGGGACGACGAGGGGCAGCTCGGCGCCGGGGTCGCCCGTGAGGTGCAGCGACTCCGCGCGCACGAGGGGCATGCCGCACTGGTCGCAGGCGCCCTGGGCGTCGTGGATCACGTCCCAGTGCATGGGGCAGATCCACTTGCCCACCAGGCTCGGATCGAGGGTCTGACCCTCCGCCTGCAGCGAGGCCTGGAGCACGGCGCGCACGAACATGCCGGGCTTGAGGCGTCCGGTGGAGTTGTCGACGTTGAGGCGGACCTTCACGGTCCGCGTGTCGCCGCTGAGCACCGGGTCCACGAAGACCACACGGCCCTCGAAGGGCACGCCCGGGTAGGACTCGGTCTCGAAGCGCACGGTCTGCCCGTAGCGCACCCAGGGCAGGTCCGACTCGTAGGCGTCGAGCTGGATCCACACCCGGCTGAGGTCGGCGATCGTGTAGACCCGCTCGCCGGTGTTCACGTAGTCGCCGGTGTTCTTGTTCTTGTGGACGACGATCCCGCCGATCGGCGCCCGGATCGTGACGTGGTCGGAGGTCTGCCCGCTGCGCTCGATCTCCTCGATCTGGTCGAGGCCGAGCCCCCACAGGCGCAGCTTCTCGCGCGACGAGCGGACCGTCTGCTCGGCCGTCTCGAGCATGAGCTTGCTGCTGCCGTCGCGGAAGGTCTGGCGGGCCTTCAGCGCCTGCAGGAGCTCCTCCTGCGCGCTCAAGAGCTGGGGGCTGTAGAGCTGAACCAGGTGGTCGTCCTTGCGGACCAGGGTCCCAGTGTAGTCGACGTACATCCGGTCGAGCCGCCCCGGGATCCACGCCGTGATGTAGTTGAGCCGGGTCTCGTCGAAGTCGACCTTGCCCACCATGCGCACCTGGCGCGCGACGTCCTGGCGGCGGACCGGCTCGGTCTCGACCTCCGCCAGGGTCACCGCGCCCGGCGAGAGGCGCAGCTCGCGGGGGCCCAGGTCGTCGCCCCCCCCGCCCACGGGGATCAAGTCCATGCCGCAGATCGGGCAGGTCCCTGGGGTCGGGCTGCGGATCTGCGGGTGCATGGAGCAGGTCCATTCCGTGGGCTGCGCGGCGGGCGCGGGGTCGCCCGCGCCCGCCGTCGGGGCGGCCGGCGAGGTCCAGCGACCGAGCAGGAGGCCGACGAGCAGGAGGGCCAGCGCCCCGCCCACCCAGGCCGCCGGGTGCCTGCGCGGCGCAGGAGGCGGCGTCGGCGCCTCGGCAGCTCCCTCGGGTTCGTTCGTCGGGGGGGTGTCTGCGTCGGTTGGCTTCATGGCAGCTCCTAGCGCTCCGTCCGCGGGGCCAGCTCGGCGCCCGTGAACATCTCCAGCTCGGCGAACGAGCGCACCCGATCGGCGAGGGCCCGCTCGCGGGCCAGGTGGAATTCGAGGAGGACGCGCTCGGCGTCCAGGACGTCGAGGAAGTCTCCGGCTCCCCCCTCGTAGGCGACCGAGGTGGCCTGCAGCGACTGCTCCGCCTTGGGCACGAGGGAGTCGCCGTAGAGCCGGAGCTTCCGCTCGGCGTCGCGGTAGTCGAACAGCGCGCGGGCGACCGAGGCCTCGAGCGTGTTCTCGGCGTCGGCGCGGTCGAGCTCGGCGGCGCGGAGCCGCGCCTTGGCCTCGGAGACGGCCGAGCCGTAGCGCCCGAACCAGATCGGGAGCGTGATCCCGAACTTCACGACCGCGGCGTCGTCGCCGCTCCCCGAGGGGCGCGCGCCCGTCGCGTTGCGCCCGGCGGGGCCGACCTCGATGTACTCGAAGCCGAGCATGAAGTCGGGCAGGTAGCTCTGCCAGGCGAGGTCGACGCCGCGCTCCCGGGCCGCGATCGTGCGGTCGAGCTCGGCCAGGACCGGGCTGTGCCCTTCGAGCAGGGTCAAGACCTCGGCGTCGGACACGGCGAGGGAGGTCGCGGGGATCGACGAGGGCCAGGGGAGCTCCGTCGCCGCGGGCAGGTCGAGGAGCGCGCGCAGCCGGGCGACGTGGGGGCGCCGCGCGTCGGTGAGGGTCGCGAGCCGGTCCTCGAGCCGCCCGATCTCGACCTGGGCCTTGATCACGTCGCGGTGCGCCGCCTGCGCGCCCGCGCGGAAGCGGGCCTGCGCCACAGACTCCCAGTGCCGCACGAGGGTCAAGGTGTCGTCGGTGACGGCCCGCTCGCGGGCGAGGTAGTAGTAGTCGGCGTAGGCCCGGGCGACCTGGTAGATCACACGCAGGCGGGTCGCCTCGGTGCGGGCGCGGGTGGCCTCCGACGCCTCGAGCGCCATGCCGCTGCGGTCGGCGAGCTTGCCCGGCCAGGGGATCTTTTGGGTCACGCCCAGCCGGTGTCGCTGCGGACCGACCCGCGTCTCGACCGGCTCGACGAAGCCCCCGTACATCAGCTCGGGGTCGGGGAGCGCGCGGGCCTGGGGGACGCGCTCGAGGTCCGCGCGCCAGCGCTGGGACTGCGCCTGCAGCGCGGGGTTTCGCCGCAGCGCGATCGCGACGTAGTCCGAGAGCGTGCTGGCCGAGGTCAGCGGCGCGACCTCTTCGTCCGGGGGTCGAAAGCGGTAGTCGAGCTCGCTCCACTCGCTCCAGGCGACGCGCTCCCGGTCGGAGGCGCAGCCAGCGAGCGTCACGGCGGTGAGGAACAGCGCGCCCGCAAGGGCGCGGAGAGGTCGCGGCACGGCGTCCTCCTGACGGGGCTGAGGGGGGGCGAACGCGGCGCGCCGAGTGGACGGCGCTCGTCCAGCTCGCGCGAACGCGCAGAATCGCCGAAGGGCCGCGCGGCGGTCCCTCGGCGCCCTCGGCCTACAGGCGCAGGACTCCGTAGAGCAGGTGCAGTCGTCGCTTGCCCGGCGGCGGGCGCGGCCACCCGCTGGCCACACTCGCGCTTTGGAGCGGGGGCAGGAGCGGCTGGCGGAGCGCGCCGATCGCCTCGAGCTCCGGCGGGGTCGGCCCGTCTGCGCCCGCGGGCAAGAGCCGCTTCGCGCCGTCGCCCATGTCGAGCCGGGGGCAGTCGGGGCACTCGCCGCGCGGCTGCGCACCGGGGTGCGCTCCCTCGGCGCCCGCGCGCTCTTCGGCGCAGCAGCTGTGAGGAGCCGGCTGGAGCTCGTCGGCGCCGCCGCAGAAGAAGCCGTGGGCGCTGCCTTGGCAGGCGCAGAGGTCGAGGCGACCGAGCCCGCCAGGCGCGAGGAAGGCGACCAGGAGCAGCACGCCGAGCAGCCAGCCACCGACCACGGTGGACCCAGCCTTCGCTCGAACTCGCTCGGACGTGCTCATAGGGGGGTTATACAGCAATCCAGGGGCCTGCACACGACGCTTCAACGCGCGGGCCGCCTGGAGCATTCCCCGAACCGCGCCCTCTGCCGGCTTTCCCGGGCATTCGCCGCCAGCGCCCGGAGTTGAGGCTACAATCGCGCCGCTTGACAGGGCAGCGCTCTGGATCCTGTCAACCAGGGAGAGCACGAGGTGCAGGTGTGACGACGTTGAGCCCCAACGAGGCCGCGCTGCTGCGCGCGATCGAGCCCGGGCAGACGCTCGAGCTGGGGGAGCTGGCCGCGGCGAGCGGGCTGCGCGAGGCCCAAGCCCAGTCCGCGGCCGAGTCGCTGACGGCCCACGGCTACTTCTCCCGTGAGGAGCAGGTCACGAGCCGGCTCCTGCTGAGCCCCGAGGGGCTCGAGCAGGCGACCCACGGCGTGGCCGAGCTCCTGATCCGCAAGAACGTGCAAGACGCCGGGGGCCGCGCGCCGATCAAGGTCGCGCAGACCGTGAGCGTGCTCGACAAGGCCGCGGTCGGCTCCGCCTTCGGCGGCCTGAAGAAGGCGGGCCTGCTCGTGGCCGAGCGCGGCGAGGTCTCGATCAAGGACGACCCCGCGTGGGCCGTGCACGAAGGGCGCGAGGCCCTGCTGCGCGCCGTGGCCGCGGCGGGCGAGGCGGGGCTCCCGCTCGAGCAGGTGCCCGCGGCGCAGCAGGCCGACCTCGAGGAGCGCCTGGGCGGCAAGCGCAAGAAGGGCCTGTTCCTCCAGGAGGACACCCGCCTGCGCTCCTACACCTTGAGCGCGTCCGGCGCCGCGCGCCGCGCCGAGCTCGGCGAGGCGCGCCCCCAGGCCGCGAGGCTGACCGCGGACATGCTCAAGGACGGCAGCTGGCGCGAGGTCGAGTTCCGCGCGCTCAACGTGGCCAACCCGCCGCTGACCCCCTGCGGCCGGCGCAACCCCTACCGCGCCTACCTCGACCTCGTGAAGCGCAAGCTCCTGAGCCTGGGCTTCGAGGAAATGACCGGCTCGGTGGTCGAGCCCGAATACTGGAACACCGACGCGCTCTTCCTCCCGCAGTTCCACCCAGCGCGGGAGATCCACGACGTCTACTTCGTGCGCGACGCCGCGAGCGGAGGCGACTGCTTCGCCGAGGAGATCGAGGGCGGCGTCGAGCCCGTCGCGAGCGAGCACGAGGGCCACGGGGCCTCGGGCTCACGCGGCTGGAACTACGACTTCGACCGGCAGCGCACCAAGCGCCTCGTGCTCCGCAGTCAGGGGACCGTGCTCTCCGCGCGCTGGCTGCGCAAGCTGAAGCTCCCCGGCAAGCACTTCGCCATGGCGCGCTGCTTCCGCTACGACGAGGTCGACGCGACCCACGCCCCGGACTTCTTCCAGGTCGAGGGGATCGTGTGCAGCGAGACGACCTCCTTCCGCCACCTGCTCGGGCTGCTGCGCCTGTTCGCCCAGGAGGTCGCGCGGGCCGACGAGGTCAAGTTCGTCCCCGCCTACTTCCCCTTCACCGAGCCCTCGGTCGAGGTGCACATGAAGCACCCGCGGCTGGGCTGGATCGAGCTCGGCGGGGCCGGGATCTTCCGCCCCGAGGTCACGCACCCCCACGGGATCACCGCGCCGGTGATCGCCTGGGGCCTGGGCCTCGACCGCATGGCCATGGTGGCCCTGGGGATCGACGACATTCGGCACCTGTTCACCAACAACCTGCCCGACGGGCTGGCGTCGCTGCGCCGCGCGAGCGCGGCGCGCTAGGAGCGGATCATGCCCCACGTCACCTTCCCGCTCGCCGACCTGCGCGCGCTCAGCGGGATCAAGGACCTGACCCTCGAGCGCCTCGACGAGCTGGCCCTGCTCGTCAAGGGCGAGCTCAAGCTGCGCGCCTCCACCGAGGAGGAGGTCAAGGTCGAGCTCCAGGACACCAACCGCCCCGACACCTGGTGTGTGGAGGGGATCGCGCGTCAGCTGCGCCAGCACCGCGCCGGCGAGCCCGAGGCCTACCCCTGCTTCGCGGAGGGGCCCGCGGCGGGCGCGATCGAGGTCGACCCCTCGGTCGAGGGCGAGCGGCCCTACGTCGCCGGGTTCCTCGCCCGCGACTACACGGTCGACGACGCCGGGCTCAAGGCCTTCATTACCGCGCAGGAGGTGCTCTGCCAGAACTTCGGCCGCAAGCGCAAGGCGGTCGCGATCGGGATCTACGACGCGAGCCAGATCGAGTTCCCCGTGCGCTACCAGGCGGTGCCCCGCGACGGCCACGCCTTCCGTCCGCTGCCGCCGACCGACGCGGAGCCCCGAGACGGCGCCGGGCAGCCGATCCCGGCTAGCCGCTGGGAGCAGCCCTGGACCCCGGCGGAGATCCTCGCCGACCACCCCACCGGGCGCGAGTTCGCCCCGGCGCTGCACGGCGAGCTCGCGCCGCTGTTGACCGACGCGCGCGGTGAGGTGCTCTCGTTCCCGCCGGTGATCAACAGCGCCAGCCTCGGGCGGGTGAAGCCCGGGATGCGCGAGCTCTTCGTGGAGGTCACCGGGACGACCCTCGACCAGGTGCTGCTCGCCGCCAACGTGCTCGCCGCGAACCTCGCGGACCGCGGCGCCACGATCGAGCGCGTCGAGACCCGCTACCCCTACGACACGCCCCGCGGACGCCAGGTCGGCTGCCCGCACCCGCTCGCCGATCGGCGCTCGGTCGAGGTCCCCCTCGGCGAGTTCGGGCGCCTGCTGGGCGAGCCCGAGCTCGCGCGCGGCGACGTCGAGCGCTGGCTGCGCGCCTTCGGTGTGGCCGTCGAGGGCGAGGGCTCGAGCCTGCGCGTCACCTCCCCCGCGTATCGCCTGGACTACCTGCACCCGGTCGACGCGATCGAAGACTTCGCGATCTCGCGGGGCTACGACGCCTTCAGCCCCTGCCTGCCCGAGGCCTTCACCGTGGGCGGGCTGGCTCCGGAGACCGACTTCAGCGACCGCGCGCGCGAGATCTGGATCTCCTGCGGCTTCGAGGAGGCGATCGGGAACCTGCTGACCAGCGCCTCGGAGCTGCGCGAGAAGCTGCTGCTCCCCGACGAGGCGTCCCCGAGCCCGGCCCCGCTGCTGCACGGCGGGCCCCTGGTCCGGATCCAGAACGTCATGAACGCCAACTACGAGGTGGTGCGCGACTGGGTGTTGCCGACCTTGCTCGAGGTCGAGCGCCGCTCGTCGAGCGCGCCCTACCCCCACCGCGTGTTCGAGGCCGGCGAGGTCAGCGTGTGGGACCCCGCGGCCAACCTCAAGAGCCGCGGCGAGCAGCGGCTCGCGGCGCTGATCTGCGACGCCGAGCTGGCGAGCTTCACCGACATGCAGGCGATCGTCGACGAGTTCCTGCGCCGCCACGGCCTGAGCTACGGCCGCGAGGCCTCACCCGGGACCTACACCCTCGTCCTCCGCGACCACCCGAGCTTCATTCCTGGGCGCGCGGCCTGGGTCCACGTAGGCGACGAAGAGCTGGGCGTGTTCGGCGAGCTGCACCCCGAGCTGCTCGATCGCTGGGGGCTCTACCTCCCGGTGGCGGCGTGCGAGCTGCGGCTCGACGCGCTCGAGCGCGCGCTCGGCTGATCAGCCGGCGACGCCCCCCGCCTGCACCACGTCGTAGAGCTGCTCGGGCAGGAGGAACTCGAGGTTCACCGCCTCGCTGAGCACGATCTTGGCCCCCGAGTGCAGCGGAAAGCTGCGCTCGGGCGGGAGCTTGCGGTCGTCGAGCAGGGTCCCGTTGCGCGAGCCCGCGTCCGAGACGGTCCAGTTGCTCCCCATGTGCCGCAGGTAGGCGTGGAACTTCGAGACGCTCGCGTGCTGCAGGACCACGTCGTTGTTGCCCGCGCGCCCGAGGGTGATCATGGTCGCGAAGGCGTTGCTGTCCTGGCGCTTGGCGACCGGGACCACCCAGGCCTCGAAGCGCCGCGACCCCGTCTTGATCTCCTCGAGGCTCAGCGCGCGGGTCAGGAACGAGGAGTCTTCGCTCCGCGCCTCGGGGCGGGGGAAGCGCACGATCAGATACGGCGTCGTGTGCGCGGCCTCGAACGCGGCGCGGTCGAGCTGCGCGTTGTCCTCGACGAACTCGCGGAGCGGCTGCACGTCAACGACTCCCGGGAGCGGGCCCCTGGAGCAGGTCGCGGAGGCGGGGGAGCGGAGCGCTCACTCCACCCGATCCCAGCGCTCGGTCTGGGGGTCACCGCGGGAGCCACGCGGGGAGTATTTCCCGGCCAACACGTCCGTCGCACGCAGGTCGAAGGACTTGCTCGTGGGCTCGAACTCGGGGGAGAAGGCGACCTTGCCCCCGGCCGCCTTGCGCAGGTTCAGGATCGCCTCGGTGCCCGTGGCCCGCGGCGAGCGCGCGTCGAACAAGCGCCCGAGGCAGAACACGGCCTGGGTCAGCTCGCCGTTGTGGTCGACGGTCAGCGTGCCCGAGAGCTTGCCGGCCTCGATCTTCTCGAACACCTCGCGCAGCGCCACGTCGACGCCCAGCGTCCCCTGGATCGCGACCTCGTTGTTGTCCCAGAACACCGAGACGCCGGTCTTCTTGTCGTTGAGGTAGAGCTCGGTGTCCTCGGGGAGGAAGAGCTCGACCCGCAGCCGGTGGTCGGCGATCCGGATCGACGCG
>JAGQRJ010000532.1 GCA_020425635.1 Planctomycetota bacterium
CTCGCGCCGCACTCGTCGTCGTCCGACAAGGCGGGAGCCGGTCCGAGCGTAATGGGTTTACGTGGCCGGCGACCAACGCAGTCGGCGGCGACGAGGGCAAGCGAGGGCGTTGGCTGAGTTTGCGGACGGAGCCTAGTGCGCCCGCGGCCCGTTGGGGGTGAGCTCGCGCTTCAGCGGCAGAGCGCAGCCAGCGCCTTGGCCTCGGCCGCGCGGCCGCGCTCCTCCAGGGTGCTCTTCACGTCCTCCAGCGCTCGGCCGCGCGCCGAGTCGTCGAGCTCACCCAGGACCGCGGCCGCCTCGTGGACCTGCGGTGGGGTGTAGAGGCAGAGCGCCTCGGCCAGCGCGACCCTCGCGGGGAGCCCCGCTTCGACCCCTCGATTCCGCGCGATGTCCAGCCGGGTCCGCAGCAGCCACACCCGCTCTGCGTCGCGCCCGTCGGCCTCCGCGATTCCGGTCTCCAGGCTGGCGAGGAGTGTCCTCCAGGCGGTGTCGTCGGTGCAGTCCTCCTGCAGGCGCGAGAAGGCGTTTTGCTGGTCGGCCGTGACCTGGTTCAGGCCCCTGGGTGCTGGCCACCAGGCCTCGAGGTGGGTCGCGCCGAGCTTCGCCAGGGGCGCGAGGGACTTGGGCAGATTGATCGCCAGCGCGTGGCGCCAAAAGAACTTGAGCTCGGCGTCGGGGGGCATGCCGTTGGTGACCCGAGTGAGCTTGGCGTCCGCGAAGGTCGCGTAGAAGAGGGCGCCGTTGGCCTGACCCCCTTCGTAGCGCGCCTTGGCCACCTCTCCGTCGCCCTGGAGCCAGGCCCCGTGGGCCCGATACAGGAGGTTGGTGTCTGGGCCGCGGACCAGGCCCGCTCCCCACACGGCCAGGCGCTCGACGCGCAGCGTGTTGCCCGCCAGGGTGGGGCCCGACTTCTCGGGGCGGCCGGTCGCCGCGAGCTTCGCGACGGCGACTCCGTCAGGACGCCGCCCGGCGCGGCGCAGGATCAGGGTCCCCTCGCCGTCGAAGAGCTCAGCCACCCAAGGGTGCTCGCCGCGGGTCGCGGGGAGGAGCGTGAGGCGGCAGCGGAGTCGCTCGGTCGCGTGCGGTCTCGCGAGCGACGCGACGTCGTCGCCGCACACCAGGGTGACCCGCGGGTTCTCGGGGTCGGGGTCCCAGCGCAGGCCGAGCGTCAAGCGGTCGCTGCCGTCGAAGAGGCCGACCAGGAAGGAGGCGTCGCCCGCGCCGTCGAGGCTGACCGTGGCCTCGAGCTTGAGCCCCTCGCTGTCCCGCGTGACCGTGGGAACGGACACACCAGGCAGAAACTGCGGGTCGCTGCGCAAGGCGATCGCGGACGGGGTTCCGCGCGTGACGAAGGCGGCGAGCGGGCTCGTCGCCTGCAGGCCGGGCGCGTCCGGGGAGAGCACGAGGGCTGGCTCTCCGGTCAACGCGAGGCAGGCCCGTCGCAAGCGCTCCCAGCGCGCGCTCTCCACCCGGGTGGACGCGTCTCCGAGGGCGAGCGCGGCGATTCGGGCCGCGGCGGCGGCGTCTCCCGTGGTGAGCAGGACGTCGACCACGCCCGAGGCCAGCGGGGAGCGCTCGGTCGGGGTGGCAGCCTCCCAGGCGCGGGCGGCCGCCGAGGCCTCCTCCGAGGCGGGGGGCAGGTCGCCCGAGCGCGCCTCGCAGACGCTCTCAGCCACGGCGAGGGCAGCCAGCGCTGGGCTGAGTCGGAAGCCGCAACGCTCCAAGGAGAGCCCGAGTGTGCATGCGAGCTGCACGCGGTCGCGGCGCGAATCGGGGAGGGGGTCGATCACCGGCGAGGAGGGGAGCTGAGCGCCCCAGATATGTCCCGGGAGCAGCCACTCGGTCGTCCCGTCGAGGTCGAGGTCGAGCGCACGTGGAGGACGCTGGAAGGCCGGCCGGGGCAGGCGCACGCTGAACGCCGAAGGCTCGGGGTTCCCGAGGTCGGCCAGGGGCACCCACTCCAAAGTCGTGTCTCCCTCGAGGGTGTATTGCCGCACCACGAACGCTTCACCGGCGACCCGAGTGACCCACGCCAGGAGGTCCTCCGCCTCGCGCGAGAGGGGCCAGGCCACGACGCGCGCGTCGGGGAGCACCGTGTAGACCGCGCGCTCGCCCTGGGCTCGGCCGCGGGACCAGGCCAGCGCGCCCTGCCCCTTGTCTCCGAGGTCGACCGGGAGCAGCTCGTCGCACGCGGTGGGCAGCAGCGACGCGTCGCCACGAGCGCCCGACGTGAAGAGCTTGCCCCCCTCCAGCCACGTCGGGCGATTCGTTTGACCCGTGC
>JAGQRJ010000076.1 GCA_020425635.1 Planctomycetota bacterium
AAGCCGTGCGCCTGCGGCCCGTTGGGGGTGAGACCGAGCAGCTTAGCTGCGAGGTCGAGGGGGCCTCGGAGAGGCCCCCTGGAAACAAGTCGAGGGGGCCTCGGAGAGGCCCCCTGAAAAGCGGAGAGGCCCCCTGGAAACAGGTCGAGCGCTATCCCCAGCGCACTACGTCGCGCGTGAACTCGACGCCGTCGGAGGTCTTCAGGCGCACGGTCACGAGGGCGGTGGACGTCGTGCGCAGGATCCCGGTGAGGCTGAGGGTCGCCTCGAAGGGGCCGGGGCGATCCTGGTGCCAGCTCAGGGTCTGACCCCCGGGGCCTTCGACGGTGAGCACGCCGGCTCGGCTCGTCTCGCCGCGCACGAAGGCCACGTCGCCCCGCACCTCGACCCAGGGGCCCGCGCTCCCGAAGGGGGAGGTGGGCGGAGCGGAGGTGAGCGGGTCCGGGGCCTCGAAGGCGACGGGGTTGGGCGAGTCCAGACAGACCACGGGCGGGGGCGCCCATACGACGGGGGGGGGCGCGGGCGGAGCGACGATCCGCTGGGCCCAGGCGAAAGAGAGCCCGGCGCCGCATGCGACCAGGACCGCGGCGCTCAGGGCGAGGCGTCGCCAGCGCAGGCGCGGCCAAGGACGGCGTCGCGCCTTGGGCGCGAAGCGCAGCCGGGGGACCGGGGCGCAGCCGAGGGTCGTGCAGCCGTGCTCGGCGCAGTCGGGGTGAAGCACGGTGTGGCAGCGGCCGCAGGCGACCAGGGCGTGCTCGGGGTCGACGCCGCCGCGGCAGTAAGGGCAGCGCTGCGCGGGGGCGAGCTCGACCTCGAGGGGCTGGGCGCGGGTGGCGTTCACGGGGACGAAGGCGGGGCGGGTCATGGGCGGCCTCGGAGGGGGGTCGGGTGGGGGCGTGGACCGGGCGCTCCGCGCCTGCGGCGCGGGTCACACGGTCGCGGTCCGCCTGGCTGCAGGCGGTTAGGAGGGGACGGCGTCGAGCTGGCCGCGGAGGGCCTTGAGCGCGACGTGCAACAGGTAGCCGACGTTGCTCTCGCTGAGCCCCGTCACGGCGCTGATCTCGCGGTAGCTCAGCCCGCCCTGGAAGCGCAGGCGCACGACCTCGCCCTGGTTCTCGGGCAGGCGGTCGAGCAGGCCGCGGAGCGAGCGCTGGGTCTCCTCGGCTTCGGCCTTGGCCTGGGGGCCGGGGGTCGGCGCCGCCTGGCCCTGGATCGCCTCGGCGGGGGCGCGGCTCAGGTGGGTCTCCTTGCCGCGCACGTCGAGGGCCCGGTTGCGGCACACCGTGAACAGCCACTCGCGCCGGCGGTCCTCGACCTCGGCGCGGGGCTGCTTGCAGAGGCGGAGGAAGGTGTCTTGCACGACGTCGCGCGCGGCCTCGAGGTCCCCGCCCAGGAGCCGCTGCGCGTAGCGCAAGAGCGGCCCCTCGAAGCGGTCCAGGGACTCCCGGATCCAGGCGGCGTGGGTCTTGGCGGCGCTCATTGGCCCGCGACCTTGCGCGCGAGGGCCACGAGTTCGACGAACTCGGCGCGGTAGCCGTGGCGGTCGAGGCCCGGGTTCTCCTGGGCGATCGCTTGCACCTGGGCCAGGGTCGCCGTGCCCTTGTGGGGCGAGTGGCGCAGGATCATGCCGTAGGCGGCGACGGCCGCGGCGAAGCGGAAGTCCTGGCTGGCCTGGTCGAAGCTGCGGCCCGCGTCGACGACGGGCAGCTCCATGAGCTGGCTCGTGTCGCCCTCGGGCTGCTTGTAGCGCAGCTTGAGGAAGAGCAGCTCCCCGCTCTGGGGGCCCTGGGGTGCGACGGGCTGCGGGTAGCGCAGCGGGTCGACCCCCTCTTGCTCGGCGCCCACGGGGACGACCTCGTAGAGCGCGGTCACCGTGTGCCCCGCGCCGATCTCGCCGGCGTCCTTGGTGTCGTCGTTGAAGTCCTTGGCCGCGAGCACGCGGTTCTCGTAGCCGATCAGGCGGTAGGAGGCGACCCGAGCGGGGTTGAACTCGAGCTGCAGCTTGACGTCCTTGGCGATCGTGAACAGCGTGCCGCTGATCTCGTCGACCAGCACCTTCTTGGCCTCGCGCACCGTGTCGAGGTAGCTGTAGACGCCGTTGCCGCGGTCGGCGAGCTGCTCCATGGTCCGGTCGGCGGCGTCGCGCATGCCGAGGCCGAGCACGCTGAGGAAGACCTTGCTCTTGGCCTTGCGCTCGATCAGCTCGAGCAGCGCGTCGTGCTGGGTGACGCCGACGTTGAAGTCGCCGTCGGTGGCCAGGATCACGCGGTTGATCCCGCCCTCGAGGTAGTTGCGCGAGGCCACCGCGTAGGCGAGCTCGATCCCGGCCCCGCCGTTGGTCGAGCCGCCGGAGTTCAGCCGCTCGATCGCGGTCAGGATCGCCTCGGGGCGGTCGCCCGGTGTGCTGTCGAGCACGAGCCCCGAGGCCCCGGCGTAGACCACGATCGCGACCCGGTCGCGGGGGGTCAGCTGGGAGACGAGCATGCGCAGGGCCTGCTTGAGCAGGGGCAGCTTGGTCTCCGCGCTCATGGAGCCCGAGACGTCGAGCAGGAACACGAGGTTGCTCGCCGGGCGCTCCGCGGCCTGGACCTCGTAGCCCTTGAGCCCGATCCGCACCAGGCGGTGATCCGTGTTCCAGGGGCAGCCAGCGACCTCGACGTGGGCCGCGAAGGGGTGGCCGCCGGGCGCCGGCGGGGCGTAGTCGTAGTCGAAGTAGTTGATCAGCTCTTCGATCCGCACGGCCGCCGGCGCGGGCCAGGCGTGCTGCTCGCGCAGGCTGCGGCGCATGCCGGCGTAGGCCGCGGTGTCGACGTCGATCGAGAAGGTCGAGAGCGCCTGCTTGGCGGCCTGGACGAAGGGGTTCACGGGGACGCCCTCGGCGTCGGCGCTGCGGCGCACGTAGTCTTCGAGCACCAGCCGGTAGCGACCCAGCGCCTCGGGCCCCCGGGTGCGGGCCGCGATCAGCCCCGCGGTCAGCTCCCGCGTCTTCTCGCTGTCGCGGTTGGGGAGGAGCTCGAGCGCGCGGCGGTAGTCCTCGGCGGCTTTGTCGACATTGCCCTGCTCGAGGTGCGCCTTGCCGCGGAGGGTGAACGCGTAGAGCGCACCCTCTTCGCCGGGCGCGCCGAGCTCGACGGCGCGGGTGTAGCCGGCGATCGCCTCGTCCAGGCGGCCGTCTTGCGCCGCTTCGCCCGCCTTCGTGAGGAGCTCCTTCCACTGCACGTCATGCGTTGGCTCGGCGGGAGCTGGGCCCGTCAGGGCTCGATCGTTGGTCGCTGGCAGGACGACCCCGGCGAGGTCGTCGGGGGCGCCTGCGTCGCTGGGATACGGCAGGGAGAGCTCCCCGCCGGTCGTCGTGACGTGCACCGCAGCGAGCTCGGGGGGGCCGGCGCTGACCTCGTCGTGGCCCGACAGGTGCTGCTGACTGAGGCTGTGGCCGCCGTAGAGCAGGAGCCCGACCCCCGCCGCGGCCGCCCACATCTTCCACGGGCTGCGGGCCCGGTCGCTCGCCCGGCCGCGCGCTTCCCCGGCGAGCGCGGCTTGCAGCACCGCGCCGCGCTGGTCGGCGGTGAGGGTCGGGGTCGGCTCGGCGGCGAACTCGTCCTCGAGCTGGGCCGCGAGCTCGCGGAGCTGCTCGAGCTCGGCGCGGGCGCCGGGGTCGGCGGCGAGCTCGGCCTCGAGGCGAGCGCGCTCGGCCTCGTCGAGCTCGCCGAGGGCGAGCGCGGTCAGCAGGGGGTCGTCGGGGTCGATCGTCACAGGGTCCTCCCGAGGTCGCGCCAGGGGCTGGAGCGGCGCGCCTCTCACCCCACACCACGATCGAGCCGCCTGGATCTTAGGAGGTTTTTGTAAGTCCTTCTGCAGAAACCCCGGCGGGGGCCCGGAGGCGGAGCAGCGCGGGGAGCACGCCCACCGCCGCGAGCAGCAAGACCGTGGCCCCGAGCGCCATGACCGCGCCCAGGCTGGCGAGCCCCGCGTGGGACGAGGTCATGAGCGAGCCGAAGCCGATCGCGGTGGTGATCGAGGAGAGGATCACCCCGGTGCCCGCGGCGTGGGTGGCCACGGGCGCGCCTGGCGCCTCTTGCGCCCGGTGGAGGATATGCACGCCGTCGTCGATCCCCAGCCCGAGCAGGATCGGCACGGCGAAGAAGTTCGCCATGTTGAAGCTGACCCCGAGCGCGCCCATGGCCTCGGCCAGCCACAGCGCGCCGAGGCCCAGGGGGAACAGCGCCAGCGCGGCGCGTCGCCCGCGGAAGTCGACGAGCAGGGTCAGGAGCACCGCGGCGAGGGTCACGCCGGTCGAGATCTGGAACGCCTCGCGCAAGACCCGGCTCGACTCGTGCACCGAGACCGTCGACCCCGTGACCTCGGGGTCGATCGCGCGCACCTGCTCGAGGAAGCGCGCCATGCACTCGGGCTTCCACACGTCCTCCACCGGGTAGACGTAGACCGCCAGCGAGCCGTCGCTGCCGACGAGGTGCTCGCGGATCGGCGCGGGCAGGGTCTCGAGGGTCCAGGGCGCGGGGCGCGTGAGCCGACGCAGGCGAGCCGCGCGTCGGCCGAGCTCGGCGAAGAACGCGCGCTGGAGCGCCTCGAGGCGCGCGGGTTCGAGGGGCTCGGCGCTCAGCGCGTCGGCGCGCTCGGCCAGCTCGAGCAGCGGCTCGACGTAGGCGCTCGCCTCCCCGCCGCGGCGCAGCGCGCCCTCCGCCGCCGCGCTCAGCGCGTCGGTCAAGCCCTCCAGCGCCTCCTGCAGCGCGGCCGGGTCCGCGGGGGCCAGGGACGAGGGCGGTTCGCCGAGCTCGGCGCCAAGGGCCTCGAGGGACGCGCGGCGCCGCGCGAGCGCGGGCCCGAGGTAGTCGCCGGGGCCCTCGGTGTAGGCGACCACACTGGAGTCGAGGGCCGCGAACTCGGCCTGGCGCGCGACCGCATCCTCGAGGGTCGCGACCCGCGACGCGGTGATCCAGGTGCTCGCCTGGGCGTTCATGAGCCGCCGCTCCCAGCGCACCGACTCCTCGGTGTCGGACTGGAGCAGGAGCAGGTTCTCCTCGAAGGCGAGTCTCCCGAGCGCGGGGAGCCCGGCCAGGCACAGCCCGGCGACGACGAAGAGGATCGTGCGCGGGCGGCGGTGCAGGCGCTCGAGGACGGCGAAGCTCGGCAGCGAGCGCGCGGCCGCCGTCGGGGGGTCGAAGCGCAGGAGCAGCGCGGGCAGCACGAGCATGGTCGAGAGGCAGCAGAGCACGATCCCGGTCCCCGCGATCAGGCCCAGCTCGGAGAGCCCGCGGAAGTCGGTGAGCAGCATGGAGAAGAAGGCCAGCGCCGAGCTCAGGGCCGCGGTCAGGTTCCCGCGCCCCGCGTAGAGCACGGCGTCCTCGATCGCCGCCTCCCGATCGCTCCCCGCGGCGCGCCCGGCCTGGTAGCGCGCGAGCAGGTGCACCCCGTAGTCGATCCCGAGCCCGATCAGAATGATCAGGAACACCGAGGAGAGGAAGTTCAGCGTGCCCACGGCCACCGTGGCGAAGCCGGCGGTGAGCGCGATTCCGACCAGCAGCGCCGCGATCGCGAGCAGGGGGCGGCGCGCGCTGCGGAAGAACACGGCGAAGGCCAGGCCCACGCCGAGGAGCGCGAGGATCGCGGAGAGCGCCGTGTCCTGGCTGGTGCGCAGGACCTCGTCGGCGCTGATCACCGGGCGCCCGGTCACCCCGCCCTCGACCCCGGGGTGCGCGGCGAGGGCCGCGGCGAGGGCCTCCCGCGCCGCGGCCAGCGGCGCCTCGACCGGGTTCAGCTCGCCGTAGTTGCGCCGCGGGACCGCGGTCACGAGCAGCAGGTCGCCCAGGCGCAGCTCGGCGTCTGCGGGGCGGAGCTCGAAGGTCGGGAGCAGGGGGTCGAGCAGCGCGGCGGGGGCGTGGGTCCCCGGCTCGGCGAGCTCGGCGAGCAGGTCGCCCAGGAACGCGAAGCCGACCTGGGCCTCTTCGGCGCTGCCGCCGGCTTGCTCGGCGTCGCCGAGCTGTCGCGTCCAGAGCTCGAACAGGCTCACGAAGCCGTCGAGGCGACCCAGCTCGCCGAGCTCTGTGGCGTGCTCGGCGAGGCGCGCGACCTCGGCCTCGGGCGCGAGCAAGAGCGCGCGGTCCGCGAGCTCGGCGAGCTCGAGCCCGGCGGACACCCGGGGGAAGAGCTCGGGCTGCTCGCGCAGCGCCGAGCTCACCTCGGCGACCACGGCCCGCGCGCCCGCCAGGTCGTGCTCGGCGTCGACGACCACGTAGAGCAGCTCGCGGTCGCCGAAGGTCTCGAGGAAGTCGAGGAAGCGGCGCTGATACTCGAGGTCCGCCGAGACGAGGTGGTCCTGGTTGGAGTCGATCTCCAGGAGCCACGCCGCGGCGCCGCCGCTGAGCAGCGTCAGCGCGAGGGCCACCCCCAGCACGAGGCCGTTGCGCTCGACGGCGAGGCGCGCCAGGGCGCTGAGGAAGCGGTCACGCACGGGTCCAGGGTCGCGCCCCGCGGGGCGCTACTTGCGCCCGCGGAAGACTTGCTTCCCGAGGTTCTTGCCCATGCTCAGCATGGCCCCGGTGACGCTGGCCGAGGCGAGGGTCTTGTCGAGGGCCTCGACGATCCGCTGCACGTCGGCTTCGTTGATCGTCAGCGTGGGCAGGAACTTGAGGATATCGACCTTGTGGCCCGCGGTCTGGCTCAGAATGTGGTGCTCGTCGAGGAGCGTCATGACCACGGCCTGGGTGAACAGCCCGGTCTCGACCGCCTGGCTGAGCTTGCGCCCGAGCTTGTTGAAGAAGCCCGAGGGGGCGCCGAACTCGACCGCGAGCATGAGCCCGCGCCCGCGGACCTCGCGAATGATCGAGTGCCGGGTCTTGAGCGACTCCAGCCCGTCCTTGAGCAGCGCGCCCATGCGCCGCGCGTTGCCGACCGTGTCCTCGGCCTCCATGACCTCCAGGGTCGCGAGCCCGGCGGCCATGGCCAGGTCGCTCATGTAGAAGGTCGAGCCGTGGACCACGCAGCGGTCCATGCGGTTGAAGGTCTTCTTGTGCACCGCGTCGGTGCAGAGCACCGCGCCCGAGGGGATCATGCCGCCGCTGAGCGCCTTGGCCACGGTGAGAATGTGCGGGCTGACCCCCCACTGCTCGCAGGCGAAGAAGGTGCCCGTGCGCCCGAAGCCGGTCTGGACCTCGTCCATGACGAGCAGCGCGCCGTACTTCTCGCAGAGGCGCTTCGCCTCGCGGAAGTAGTCCTCGGCGGGGACGTAGACGCCCTTGCCCTGGATCGGCTCGACCACGAAGGCGCACACGTCCTTGCGCTTGAGCGCGGCCTCGAGGGCCGGGAGGTCGTCGAAGGGGATCGGGCGCGCGTCGGCGAGCAGCGGGCCGAAGGGGCCGCGGAACTGCTCGCTGCCGTTGAGCGAGAGCGCGCCCATGCTCAGGCCGTGGAAGGCGTGGTCGGCGTAGAGGATCCCGGGCTTGCCGGTGGCCGCGCGCGCGAACTTGATCGCCGACTCCACGGTCTCGGCGCCGGAGTTGGCGAAGAACACGCGGTCGAGGCCCTCGGGGGCGAGGTCGACCAGCTTCTCGGCGAGCAGCCCCGCCAGGCGCGGGACGTCCATTTTGACCAGGTTCGGCAGGTCGAGGCGCGCGACGTTGTCGAGGGTCGCCTTGAGGTGCGGGTGGTTGCGGCCAATGTTGAAGGTGCCGTAGCCGCTGATCAGGTCGAGGTACTCGTTGCCCTCGGCGTCGTAGAGGTAGGCGCCGCGACCGCTGCGGAAGTCGCGGTCGAACTTGATCGTCTGCAGGACCTTCACGAACTGCGGGTTGATGTGCCGTCGGTGCAGGTCGTAGATCTCGTTGCCGCGATCGCGCAGCAGCCCCTCGACGTCGAGGCCCGTGTGTTGGTCGACCTGCATAGCACCCACCTTTCGGAGCGTCCCTTCGACGGCTGATAGTACGGCCCGGACGCGTGATTGCTAGCGCGGATCCGACTTCCGCGCCGGCCAGCTCGGCACGGGGCTTGCTGCGCAGGGAGAGGGCGATTCACGCCCCCAACCCAAGGAGGCAGTGCATGACAAGCTTGATCCAGCTCCACCCGGCGACCCTCTTCTCGATCCAGGCCCTCGCGCGCTCCAACGCCGAGGGGGCGCGGCTGTATGCGCGCGCCGCGGAGGCGGTGAGCAGCCCGCTCCTGCAGCGCAGCTTCGCCGACCTCGCGGCGCGGCGCGCGAACCATGCGCAGGTGCTCGAGTCCCAGCTCGCGATCCACGGCGTCGATCCGGGCGACGGGGCCCTGGGCGAGTGCGCGAGCGAGGCCTGGGCGAGCCTGCGCGCCCAGCTCCGCGCAGGCAACGACCACGCGATCGCCCTCGAAGCCGAGCGGGGCGAGCGCCGGATCCAGACGGCCTACGAGTCGCTGCTCCGGCAGACCGCAGGCACGGCGCTCGGGGGCGTCTTGCAGGGGCAGTACGCGCAGGTCCAGGCCACCCGCGAGGCGCTGCGCGAGACCCGCGACACGCTGTGGCTCGCCCGCTTTCGCTGAACGCCGGGGGGACAGCGGCGTCCTCGAGCGGACAACGCTGTCCCACATTCCCCCACGCGACGCGCGCAGCGGTCCCAGATCGCCCCGGAGCGCCCGGTAGGAGTCTGGCACGCCGTTCGCTCGGCATGGAGTGAGCGCGCGCGACCTCGCGCGCGCCGGCGCCGCCTCTGGCGCCCCCGCCGCGCAGGCTCCGCCGCGCGTGCCAGCAAGCTCT
>JAGQRJ010000008.1 GCA_020425635.1 Planctomycetota bacterium
CGGCGGCCGTGGCGCCTTGGGGGCCGCCGTCGCGAGGGCTCGCGGGCCCCTCCGGGAGTCCTGTGGTATATCGGAGGCTCCAACGGAGGTGCCATGCCCGCCAGCAAGACCAAGCCGGAGAAGAAGAAGGCCGCCACGCAAGAGCTCGAGAGCCTCGAGGGCCTGCTCCGCAAGCTCCCCGAAGCGGACCAGAAGGAGGCCTTCCGGATCCTCTACGGGGATCTGCCGGACGCGATCCCGCTCCCCAAGGAGGTCCAGGCCTACGCGGACCAGCACGACTTCGAGGTCGCCGGCTACACCTTCCCCGCCGCCCCCGAGCAGCGCCGGCCCCCGCGGCGGGTGCGGATCGGCGTGATCCAGAACAAGGTGATCCGGCCCACGACCGACCCCGTCGTCGACCAGTACGAGGCGATCGCCGATCGGGTCGAGGTCATGCTCGAGGCGGCCGGGAAGCTGGGCGTCAACGTGGTCTGCCTCCAGGAGGCCTGGACCATGCCCTTCGCGTTCTGCACGCGCGAGAAGACCCCCTGGCTCGAGTTCGCCGAGCCGATCGACGGGCCCTCGACCCAGCGCCTGGCGCAGATCGCGCGGCGCCTGAACATGGTGATCGTGTCGCCGATCCTCGAGCGCGACCTGACCAACGGCGAGACGATCCACAACACGGCGGTCGTGATCGGCAACCACGGCAACGTGATCGGCAGCCACCGCAAGAACCACATTCCGCGCGTCGGCGACTTCAACGAGTCGACCTACTACATGGAGGGCGACACCGGGCACCCCGTGTTCCAGACCGAGTTCGGCCGGATCGCGATCAACATTTGCTACGGCCGCCACCACCCGCTGAACTGGCTCATGTTCGGCGTCAACGGCGCCGAGATCGTGTTCAACCCCTCGGCCACCGTGGGCGCGCTCTCCGAGCCCCTGTGGCCGATCGAGGCCCGCTGCGCCGCGATCGCCAACCACTACTTCGTGGTCGGGATCAACCGCGTCGGGACCGAGACCTTCCCGAATCTGTTCACCTCGGGTGACGGCAAGGCCCCCAAGCGCGACTTCGGCCACTTCTACGGCTCGAGCTACCTGACCGCGCCCAACGGCGCGCGCACCCCCGGCTTGTCGCGCACCCGCGACGGGCTCCTCGTCTCGGAGGTCGACCTGAACCAGTGCCGCCAGGTCCGCGACTCCTGGGGCTTCGCCATGACGGCGCGCTTCGCCGAGTACGCCCAGGCCCTGACCGCGGCCTCCCAGCCGGGCTGGAAGCCGCAGATCGTGACCGGCGAGGCCTAACGGGCCCGACCGCTCCTCGAGCGCTCCGCTCCGCGGCCTCGGCGTCGAGGCCGGGCGCTACTCGTCCTGCTTCTCGCCGTCTTCGGGCGGCTTGGCGGCGCCCTCTTCGCTGATCCGGGTGACGGTGGTCTTGCCGGTGCGCTCCCAGCGCACGCCGCTCAGGCGCACCGCGCTCCACTGGTCGTTGAGCGTGTAGGCCTGGAGCATGCCGTCGGCGGGGTCGAGCTCGGCCTCGCCGGTGCCCAGGGTCTTGTTCTCGCGGTAGGCGCCGCCGGGCTTGGCGGTCGAGGTCTTGTCTTGGGTGATCTTGATCCGCCCGTTGGGCAGGACCTCGGCCACCGTGTTCTGCGAGCGGAAGGCGATCGAGTTGCCGACCACGGTCGAGCTGCTGGTGGTCGTCCAGGTGTCGCCGACCTTGAGCTTGCGGGTGGGGTAGGGCGAGAACATGCCCTGCAGCGAGTGCCGCAGCCAGCCCTCGCGGATCTCGACCTGGTCGGTGGGGGTCAGGAGCCCGGTCTCGTTGCCCACGGCGCGGATCTCGTGGATCCGCCCCTGGGGCGTGATCACGAAGTCGATCGGGATCTCGATCTTGCGCTCGCGCTTGAGCTTCTCGTCGGGGTTCGAGGTCGAGTCGTAGCTCGACTCGACGTTCCCCTGGGTGACGTTGTGCTTCATGCTCTCGAGCATGAAGCGGCAGAGCACCCCCTCCTTCTCCACCGCGCGCGGCTCGATGCGGAAGATCCGGACCACGCGCTCGTTGTGGTGCTCCTTCTGCCCGGCGCGGCTGCGCTCGGAGTTGCGGTCTTCGGTGACCTTGAAGCGGTAGACCTTGCCGACCTGCGGCTTGACCTCGATCAGGAACTCCGCGCCGGGGGCTGCGGGGTCCTGCGCCGCGAGCGGCGAGAGCAGGCTGAGCGCGAACAGCAGTGCGTAGTGCGGATGGTTCATGCCGCTAGACTAGGCCCAGTCCGATCAGGGCGCAACGTCGCCCCAGGCCCAGGCGCGAGCGCGCGCAGAGCGAACCCCTTCATGCGTCGAGACCCACCCTCCGCAGCGCGCGCGCTCCCGCCGCCCCAGCCCACCGCCGACCTGGCGGCCGCGGCGCTGGAGGTCAAGCGCGCGGCCGCGGCGCTGGGCTTCAGCGCCTGCGGCGTCGCCCCCCCCGACCTCGGCCCGGAGCCCGGCGAGCGCCTGCAGGCCTGGCTCGAGGCCGGCCGCCACGCGGGCATGGGCTACATGGCCGCCGGACCCCGCGCCGAGCCCGAGCGCCTGCTCCCCGGCACCCTGGCGCTGATCCTGGTCACCCTGCCCTACCCCGCCGAGCGCGACCCCGACCCGTCTCCGGCGCCCGAGCGCGGCGCGGGCTACGTGGCGACCTACGCCCAGGGCGGCTACGACTACCACCGCGTGCTCGGCGGACGGCTCGAGCAGCTCGGGGCCTTCGTCGAAGCGCTGCTCCCCGGGGCGCGCACCCGCCGGGTGTGCGACACCGCCCCGCTCCTCGAGCGCGCCTACGCCCACGCCGCGGGCCTCGGCTTCGTGGGCAAGAACACCTGCCTGATCGGGCCCGCCCAGGGCTCCTACGTGTTCCTCGGCGCGCTGCTCGTCGACCGCGCGCTGCCCGCCGACGGCCCCGACCCGATCGGGGGCTGCGGCAGCTGCACGCGCTGCCTCGACGCCTGCCCGACCGACGCCTTCCCCGCGCCCTACGTGCTCGACGCCAGCCGCTGCATTGCCTACCTCACGATCGAGCACCGCGGCGCCTACCCGCCCGAGCTGCGCGAGGGGGTCGGGACGCACCTCTTCGGCTGCGACGTGTGCCAGGCGGTGTGCCCCTGGAACAAGTTCGCGCCCCCGGCCGACCCCGAGCTGCGCCCCGAGCCGGACCGCCAGGCCCCCCCGCTGGGCGCGCTCTACGCCCGGGTCGAGGCCGGCTTCAAGTCCCTCGCCCGGGGCACCGCCTGGGAGCGCACCGGAAAGCGCGGCATGCTGCGCAACCTGGCCACGGCCATGGGCAACAGCGCCGTCGACTACCGCGCCGAGCTCGAGGCCCTGGCCGCGCACCCCGACCCCGGGGTCGCCGAGCACGCGCGCTGGGCGCTCGCGCGGCAGAGGGTTCGCGCGACGGAGCCGGGCTACGTAGACTCAAGGCAGGAAGAGAGCGACGCGTGAGCGGAGCAAAGCTAGGAGCCGGAGCGCTGGGGGTGGCCCTCCTCGGCGTGGCGATCGTGGTCCTGAGCGGGGGCGGCCCGGCCCCCGAGCTCGTGCTCGCGCCCCTGCCCACGGAGACCCACGAGCCGGCGGTCGCCCTCTCGGGCCGGGCGCGGGGCCCCGAGGGCATGACGCTCACGATCGGCGACGAGCTGCTGCGCCTGGGCCCGGCCGACCCCGAGGGCTGGCGGCCCTACGAGACCCGCGCGACCCTCACCGAGGCCGGCGCCCACGAGCTCGTGCTGACCCTCAGCGCGGACGGCGAGACCCTGAAGCAGGCCCGCGCCACGATCACGCGGATCGTCGACGTGCTGGGGATCGAGCTCGAGACCCCCGCCGAAGGCGCGCTCCTCAGCGAGGCCCACGTCGAGATCCGCGGCCGGGTCGTGGGCCCGGTCGACCTGGCCCGCTCGCGCCTGCTGCTCAACGACGAGCGGATCGAGGTCGGCTCGGACGGGAGCTTCGCCCTGCAGCACCCGGTGCGCCCCGGCGCGCAGACCCTGCACTTCCGCCTCCAGGGCCAGCAGTCGGCCGAGCTCGTGCGCACCGTGCACTACGACGCGACCGCGCCGCACGTCGAGATCTACCGCCCCACCGACAAGTTCACCGTCCGCCCCACCCTGAAGTTCGTGCTCCGCGCCTGGGACGAGTCGCCGAAGCTGCAGCTCAAGCTCGGCGAGCTCGAGGCCGAGCTCGAGGCGGGCGCGCTGTGGACCGGCGAGGTGCCCGTGCCCGAGGGCGAGAGCGACCTGACGCTCTCGGTGACCGACCCCGCGGGGAACACCTTCACGCGCACCCTCGAGGTCGAGCGCGTGGCGCCGCAGGCGATCGACTCCAAGGCCTTCCTCGAGGCCTTCGAGAACGAGTCGTCCTCGAGCGGACGCACGCGCATGATCCGCGCCCTCGACCCCGACGACGAGGTCGCGCGCCTGACCTTGATCGCGCGCTGCCTGACCAGCCTCGACTGGAACCACAGCCAGTCGGCGGTGCTCGCGCTCTCGACCTGGACCGACCAGGCGACCCTGCGCACGCTCCCGGGCAAGAACGCGCCCAACGTGGCCAAGAACCCGGCGCTGCTCGGCCCGCTGGTCGAGCGCGTGCTGCTCGCCCTCGGCACCGCCGCCGACCCCGAGAACGTGCCCGTGCTCGTGAGCTTCCTGCGCAACGAGCACTGGCAGCTGCGGCGCGGGGCGGCCGCGGCCCTCGAGCGGATCCCCGACGCTCGGGCCCTGCAGCCGCTGGCCAGCGCCTTCGTGCAGGAGACGCACCCGCTGGTCAAGGCCGCCTTCCAGCGCGCCCTCGAGCGGATCAGCCGCCACTACGAGCCCTCGCCCCAGGCGTGGGCGAGCTGGGCGAGCGCGTCGGCGCACCTGGGCGACCCCCGCGCCCCCACGAACTTCCCCGACCTCACCGACAAGCGCCTGCTCGCCAAGGGCATGGAGTTCTACGTGACCGCCCGCGGCGTCAAGGGCGACAAGCTCCCGCTGGTGGTGCTCCCCGACATGGGCCTCGACGTCTCGACGATCGCCCCCTACCTGCGCGCCCTCGAGGAGGAGCGGCGGGTGATCTACCTGCAGATCCCCTTCCCGCGCGAGACGAAGTTCAACAACGACTTCGTCTCCTATCCTTTCCGCAAGGTGGCCGAGGCCATGGGCGCGCTGCTCAAGCAGCTCCAGGCCCAGGGCGAGGTGCCCGCGACCGGCGTCGGGCTGCTGGGCGCGGGGCACGGGGGCTGGCTGGCCGCGATGTACGCCAACGCCGACCCGGTCATGGTCCAGCGCCAGATCCTCGTGGCGGCGAGCCCCTCCTCCCAGGCCTGGTTCTACGCCGTGCGCGGCCTGCGCGAGCAGTGGAAGACCTCCCGCGACATGGACCTGCTCGGCGCCGGGAGCCGGCTGAGCGACCCCGGCAGCAAGCCCCCGGTGGCCTTCAACCAGGGCGGGCTCAACGCGGTGTGCAAGTGGTTCAGCGTGCAGTTCGCCAACCCCCGCGACCCCGAGATCGCGCACGTGGTCGGTCCGCTCGTGGAGAAGGACCTCGAGGGCACGACCTACCGCGTCTACCGCGGCTGGCAGCCCTTGGTGGGCTACAAGTGGCGCGACTTCAACCTGCTCAAGGTCGGCGAGAACACGCGCACGCTCCTGATCGAGGGCGAGCTGGACCCCTTCTTCGACGAGGTCGCGCGCGAGACGATCGACGCGGAGCTCCGCGAGGCCACCGACGCGACCTTCAAGAAGCGCCTGCCCTGGGTCGTGGAGCTGCTCCCTGGGTGCTCGCGCTTCCCCTGGGTCGAGCAGCCGGAGCTCTTCGTGGGCACGGTCGAGGCCTTCCTCGACCAGGAGTAGGCGCCCGACCCCGGGAATGTCCTCCCCCGCCGGCTCGGCGTATCCTGCCGGCGGAGGCCCCGTGGACCCGTCGAGTCGGATCGCGCACTACCCGCGCTCGCTGCGCGAGCGCTGCCGCCTGCTGCGCCTCGGACCGGCGCCGGCCCTGGTCGTGCACCCCGACGGCGAGCGCCCCGCCCCGACCCTGGTGTGGCTGCACGGGCGGACCGCGAACAAGGAGCTCGACAGCGCGCGCTACCAGCGCCTGGTGCGGGCCGGGGTCGCGGTCGTGGCCCTCGACCTCCCCGGCCACGGCGAGCGCGCCGACGAGGGCCTGAGCGAGCCCGGGGCCCTGGGCGCGCTGCTCGCCCAGGCGCGGGCCGAGCTCGACCCGGTGCTCGAGGCGATCGAGCCCGCCCTCGGCCCCGCGGTCGACCTCTCCCGGCTGGCCCTGGGCGGCATGTCGGCGGGGGGCATGGTCGCGCTGCGCCGGCTGTGCGAGCCCCACCCCTTCGTCGCGGTGGCGGTCGAGGGCACCACCGGCGACTTCGCCGCGGTCGGCGAGTCGCGCTACGCGCCCGCCGTGGAGGCGGGGCTCTCCCCGGCCGAGCACCTGGCCGGCTGGCGCCCGATCCCCTTCCTCGCGCTGCACTCCGAGGCCGACCGCGTCGTGCCCGTGGGCAGCATGCGCCGCTTCGTCGAGCGCCTGCGCGCGCACTGCGCCGCCCTCGGCAGCGACTCCCCCGTGCGCCTCGAGACCTGGCCCGAGACCGGCGCGCCCGAGGAGCACCTCGGCTTCGGGCGGCGCGCGGCGGACGCGCGCAGGCTGCACGTCGAGTTCCTCACCCGCCACCTGCGCCCCGGCGCGCTGTAACCGGGCGGGAATACGAGTTAGGCTCGGGCCAGAGGACGCGGCCGGTGAAGAACGACAAGGCGGAGCAGGCCCGGATCGAGGTGCGCAGCTACTACGTGCGCGAGCGACACGCCATGGCGCTGCGCGCCGACCTCAAGCCGCTCTACGTCGACGTCTACCTGCACCTCATGCAGCACGACGTCGAGCTCGAGCCGGAGCACGCCGAGCTGCTCAAGGACGGCCTCGCGGCCATGGTCCTGCACCTGACCTCGCGCCCCTGGGACGAGATCACCGCCTGGACGCTCAACTTCCCCCGGCGCTCGGTGAACCTGTTCTTGACCGGCGACAGCCGCGACGGCTACGTGGTGGGGCGGGTGTTCACCGAGGACGTGCGCGAGGGCGAGGCGAGCCTGTTCTACGCCCAGGTCAGCCGCCCGCGGGCGCCCCTGCGCCAGAGCACGGTCGAGTTCCAGGGCGACGACGTGTTCTCGATCGTCGAGCAGTACTACCGCCAGAGCGAGCAGCTCCCCGCGCGCTACTTCCGCCTCGGCGACGAGCAATACACCATGGTCGTGGCCCAGCCCGACTGCGACATGGTGTGGTTCGACGGCCTCGACGAGCAGGCCGCGCAGCACCTCGACCGCGACCAGCAGCTCGCGCTGCTCGAGCAGCGCGAGTTCTTCTTCGGCTGCACCTGCGTCATGGAGCGCTTCTACGCCGCGCTGGCCCCGGCCGCGCACCCGATCGACGCCCTGTTCCAGGGCGCCGAGCAGATCGTGGTCAACTGCCCGCGCTGCGCGGCGCGGATCCCGGTCGAGCGCGACAAGTTCGCCGCCTACCTCGAGGAGAAGCGCGGGCCCGCAGCGCCGGAGTGACGCCCCCCCGCGGCCGAGGGCCGGCCCGCGGCGAGCTCGGCCCCTCCGGAGCGGGCGCTCAGGTCGCGCCGGCGGCCTGGCGTTCGAGCCGGTCGACGACCACGCAGCCGACGGTGTCGCCGAGCACGTTCGTGCTCGTGCGGAACATGTCGAGGAACGCGTCGACCGCGTAAATGATCGGAATGTAGTAGGCGGGGAGCCCGATCGCGGTGGCCACGAGGACCATGGTGATCAGGCCCGCGTCGGGGACGGCCGCCGCGCCGACCGAGGCCAGGACCGCGGTCACGAAAATGATCAGGGTCGTCATGCCGCCGAGCTCCACGGGCACGTCGACCATGGTCGCGTAGAGCTGCAGAATGAAGATCACGGCCACGCCCTCGTAGAGCGCGGTGCCGTCCATGTTCATGGTCGCGCCGACCGGGAGCGCGAAGTTCGAGACCCGCGGCGAGACGTCGAGGTTGTCGTTCACGCAGCGCATGGTCACCGGCAGCGTCGCGGCGCTGGAGCGCGTGGTGAACGCGATCATCCACGCCTCGCGGATCCCGCCCCACAGCCGCGCCGGGCTGCACTTGCCGACCGTGGCCGCGATCCCGAACAAGAGCCCCACGTGCAGCCCGATCCCGACCAGGACCGTAATGCAGTACCAGGCCAGGGGCGCGAACACGTCGGTGCCGTTCTTGGCGAGCAGCTCGGCCACGAGGCACATGACGCAGAACGGGGCGAAGGCCATGAGCTTCTTCGTGATCCAGAGGATCACCTCGTTGAACGCGGTGAAGAACTCGGAGACCGGCCGCGCCGGCTCGCCGACGACCACGATCGCGATCCCCAGCAGCACCGCGAACGCGATCAAGCCCAGCGACTTGGACTCGGCCAGCGACTCGAAGGGGTTGGTCAGCATGGGCTTGAGGAGCTGGTTCTTGAACATGTCGCCGGGGGTGAGCTTGGTCGCGTTGGCGAGCCGCTGGCTGAGCTCGGCGTCGTGCCCGGTGCCCGCCTTCGCGGCCTCGGCCTGGGAGAGCCACACCAGGAACTCGGGGGTCCCGACCGGGTTCCCCTTGGCGTCGCGCTCGGCGGTGTAGGCAGGGGCGCCCTTCGCGGCCGTGTACTCCTCGGTGCGCTCGTCGATCTCGGCCTGCCGGCGCTGGGTGAGCTTCTGCGAGGCCTCGGTGTGGCCGGGGCGAATGATCAGCACCGCGGCGAGCCCGATCAGCACGGCGCAGAGGGTCGTCCCGCAGTAGTAGGCGAAGGTCTTGAAGCCAATGCTCTTGAGGTGCTCGAGGCTCGGGAGGCTGACCACACCGGCGATAATGCTCGCGAAGATCAGGGGCGCGATCAGCATTTTCAGCGCGCTCATGAACAGCGTGGTCCCGAACAGGTTCAGCCACCACACCACGTTGGCGTAGGCGCGTCCGCCCGAGGTGTCTTCGCCCTGCGTGACCGTGCGCACGCGCTCGGCCGCGAAGCTGAGCTCCTCGCCGTCGGCCTTGAGCACGGTGAACAGGTCGCCCGCGGGCTTCACGTCGCCCGAGACGGTGGTCCCGTCGGTGAGGATCAGCTTGTCGGCGTGGTCGATCGAGTAGGTGATCAGCCCGATCACGACCCCCAGGATCATGCCCACGAAGATCAGGTTGTGGAGCTTGAACCCGAGGATCCGCTTGTCGTGCGAATCCGCGGGCAGCGGCGCCGGGGCCGGCGCGGCTGGCTGGCTCGCCGCGGGCTCGGGCGCGGCGGGCGGATCGGCCGGGGCGTCGGCCCCCGGGCCCTGATCCTGGGCGCCCTGCGCCCCGTCCTCGTCTGGCGTCTCGTGCTCGCTCATGCAGCCCCCCTGCGGGGGCGCATTCTAGCGGGTTCGCGGGTCAGCGGGGAGTTCGGCGCCCGACGCGCGCGCTACTTGCCCTCGAACTGGGGCACGCGCTTCTCGCGGTTGGCGGCGATCCCCTCCTTGGCGTCGGCCGAGCAGAACAGGCGCTGCTGCAGCTCGCGCTCGAGGCTCAGCGCCTCGGAGAGCGGCAGCTCGGCCCCGCTCTTCACCGCGCGCTTGATCAGGCCCACGGCCAGGCTCGCGCCCTCGGGGGGCACGAAGCTCTTCGCGTAGTCGCGCACCTCGCGCAAGAAGTCCTCGGAGGTCTCCCCGGGGAGGGTCGTGTGCACCAGCCCCAGCTCGGTCGCCTCCTGCACGCCGAAGGTCCGCCCGGTGAGCATGAGCTCGAGCGCGGCCGCCTGGCCCACGATCCGCGTCAGGCGCTGGGTGCCGCCGGTGCCCGGGAGCACGCCGAGCTTGACCTCGGGGAGCCCGATCTTGGCGCGGCCCTCGCGCGCGACCCGCAGGTCGCAGGCCAGCGCGACCTCGAGCCCGCCCCCCACGCAGTGCCCGTTGAGCGCGGCGATCACCAGCTTCGGCGTCTGCTCCAGGCGCTGCAGGGTCTCGTTGGCGTGCAGGCAGAAGTTGTACTTGTAGTCCGGGGTCATGACCTTGAGCTGCGCAATGTCCGCGCCCGCGCAGAAGAACGACTCGCCCGCCCCGGTGAGCACGATCGCGTGCACGCTTTCGTCCATGCGCACGTCGAGGATCGCCTCGTCGAGCTCGCGCATCATGGCGTAGGAATAGCCGTTGGCCGGCGCGTTGGTGAGCGTCACCGTCGCGATCCCGTTCGCCTTCTCGAGCTCTACCAGGTCGCCCATGGGGTCCTCCTCTGCGGCGCGGAATCTACCAGAGCGCGCGCCGCTCGCCGAGGAGGCCGGGGCTTACTTGATCTTGCCGCCGTTGAGCAAGGCCATGGCGTGCTCGATCCGAATGCAATAGCCGAGGGACTCCGAGCCCTGGATCGCGGCGCAGATCCCCACGACCTTGCCCTCGCGGTCGATCAGCGGCCCGCCGGAGTTGCCCGGGATCATGGGCGCGCCGATCAGGAGCGAGGACTCGGGCTTGCGCACCTTGCCCGTGACCGGCGAGGCCGCGGCGATCACGCCCTCCAACACCGTGGGGCCGCCCGGGAAGCCGAGGACCATGACCTCGTCGAGGGCCGACACCGTGCGGCTGTCGCCGATCGGGATCGGGGTGAAGCGCATGCCGTCTTTGGGGATCACCCGCAGCAGGGCGAGGTCGTTGTTGATCACGTCCTTGTGCACGCGGGTCGAGCGGATCGGCGCCTCGTCCTCCTTGAAGCCCATGGTGGTCCAGAGGTCGGGGGAGGTGCGCACGAGCTCCAGGGTCCCGTTGGCCGTGCTGTAGGCCCCGGCGAGGTTGAGCTGGTGGCCCTTGGGGTCGTCGCGGAACTTCGAGCCCCGGATCCACACGTGGATCTGGGTCTTGCTCGCGTCGATCTCGATCCCCTCCTTGGCCATTTGCGTGACCATGGTCTTGTACTTCCAGGGCTGGACCACGTGCTTGTTGGTGATCAAGTCGCCGCGCCGGGTCACGAAGAACCCGGTGCCCCAGCCGTGGAGCGGCACGCGCTCGCCGGTCTCGCGCTTGACCCCCTCGGCCTGGCACATGATCAGGACCACCGAGCGCGCGAGCCCGTCGTCGATCTGCTTCCAGTCGGAGTCGCCGCCGCCGTTGGCGCCGCCGACCGTGCGCAGCTGCCGGATCTGGTCGTTGGCCCGGGCGAGCTCGCGGCGCAGCTGCTCGACCGTCTCCTCCTGCTCCTTGGCCGTTTCGCGGGCGCGGCGCTGCTCGCGCTCGAGCTGCCGCTGCGCCTGCTCGAGGCGCGCGGCGACCTCCTCCTCGGCCAGACGCCGACCCTCGGCCCGGGCCGCGTCGAGCTGGGCGCGCTGGCCCGCCTGCAGGGTGCGCAGCTCGGCCTCGGCGTCGAGCGCGCGCCGCTCGGCGTCGCCGAGGGTCGACGCGTCGGCGCTGAACAGCACCACGTAGAGCCCGAGCCCCAGGCACAGCACGAACAAGAACGCGGCCGCCAGCGGCCACAGCACCGAGCCCGACTCGCGCGCGGGCGCCACCGGCGGCAAGTCCGAGCGCGCGAGGCGCGAGGCGGCGGGGGTCTCGCTGGCCGGCTTGGGCGTCGCGGTCACCGCCGGCAGCGGCTTGGGGGTCGGGATCCCCGCGTCGGCCCCGGCGGCGAGCGGGTCGGCGTGGCGCTTGGTCTCGAGCTTGGAGCTCTTCTCCGCGCTCGAGATCTCCGCGGCGTCGACCGAGCGGTCCTGCGCCCCCGGCCCCAGGCCGAAGCGCGCCGCGCCCGCCTTCTTGCCGAAGCGCAGGACGTCGCCTTCCTTCAGCCGCGCGTTGTGCGCGCGCTCGTCGTTGACGTAGGTGCCGTTGGTGCTGCCGCTGTCGACGACCCAGTAGTGCCCGTCGCGCAGGCGCAGCTCGGCGTGCTTCCAGCTCACGCCCATTTCGCGCAGGATCAAGTCCGCGTCGTCGGCACGCCCGATCGAGATCGTCTCCTTGTCGAAGGAGACGATCTTCCCGGCGTGGGGGCCGTCTTGGAAATCGAGGTGAAAGCCGCTCAACGCGCCCTCTTCGTGTTCGAAGTATAGCAACGGCATGGCCTGTTCTTCAGGGGGCCTCTGGGGTACGCGCTTCAGGGGGCCTCGGGGGACCGCGCGTGCCGTGGTACCCTTGCCCCCGCGCTTGGAGAGGATCCCGTGAGGCCCTACCTGCAGTTGATCCGCGCCCCGCTGGCCGCCACCGCGGTGGCAAACGCCTGGGTCGCGGGCGCGCTGGGGGGGGGCGACGCCCCGCTCCAGGCCTGGGTCCTGCTCGGGCTGGCGAGCGCCGCGCTCTACTGGGCCGGCATGGCGCTCAACGACGTCTTCGACCGCGAGCGCGACGCGCACCTCTACCCCAAGCGCCCGCTCCCCAGCGGGGCGATCGGGGTCGGGGTCGCGGCGACCCTCGGGGCGGGGCTGCTCCTGGCCGGCGTGGGCCTCGCGACCGCGGCCGGGCTCCTGGCCGGGCGGGGGCTGCTCGGGCTGTGGGCCAGCGCGCTGACGGCGCTGTGGATCCTGCTCTACGACGGGCTGCTCAAGCGCTGGCGCCACCCGGGCTGCTTCGCCATGGCGGCCTGCCGCGCGGCCAACGCCGGGCTCGGGCTCGCGGTCCTGGGCGGATCCCTCGGGGCGCCCTTGGCCCTCGGCTACGCCGGGGCGCTGTTCCTCTACGTCTACGGGCTGACCGTGGTCTCGACCTACGAGGACGAGGAGGCCCCGCGCGCGATCCTGGCGGCGGCGGGCGCGCTCCTGCTCGGGCTCCCGATCGCGGGGGCGGCGTGGGCCCTGACCTACGGCGGCCCCGCCGAGCCGCCGCGCAAGTGGGCGGCCCTGGGCTGCATGCTGCTGCTCGCCGTGGTGTGGTCGCAGCTCGTCGACCTGTTCGTGCACGGCACCCGCGCCCGCGGCCAATCCGCCGTGCGCACCCTGCTCCACGCCCTGTGGGCGCTCGACCTCTCCGCTGCGCTCCTGGGTGCCCCTTGGCTGGTGTTCGCGCCCCTGGCCGCGCTCTACGCCGCCTCTCGCCTCGCCGTGCGCGTGCTGTTCCGCCCGCCGCCGCCCCCCGCGCCCGAGCCGGCGTAGCCCCCGGCCTCCGCGAAGCCTTCGCTGCGCAGCAGCGAAGCCTCGAGGCACGAGCCCTGCGCCTGCGGCCCCCTTGGGGTGAGCGCTCGGAGCTTGGCTCCGAGCGCGAGGGGGCTCGGGACGAGCCCCCTAGAAACAGGGGCGCAGCCCCTAGTTGACCGGGTTGGCGCCGGACCAGCGCGCCTTGACGATCATGGGCAGGCCGTAGGGGTTGGTCGCGACCGCGCGGGCTTCGCCGTCGCTGAACACGTTGCCGGAGGTGCCGGAGGCGTTGCCGCCGGTGACGAGCAGGTCGGAGATGCTCACCGGCTTGCCGTACTTGCGCAGCACGAGGCGGTATTCGACCTCTTCGCCGGCGGGGAGGGTCGCCGAGCCGAAGCAGTTGTTGCCGGTGGAGCGGCTGTTCTTGAGCTCGATCCCGGCCTTCAGCGCCGGGTGCTCGCCGATCACCATGAAGTCGTAGCCGCGCGGCATGTAGTCGCTGCCCTTGGGGAACTCGACCACGAACAGGACCCGGGTCTCCTCGGCGGGGGCGGCGGGGTCCACGAAGGGCATGCGGTAGGCGCGCAGCTCGTCGAGGCTCAGGGGGGCGTCGGCGTCGTCCTTGGCCCAGCGCGCGTGGGGGTGGCCGGCGCGCTCTTGCGGGCTGAGCGAGCCGTCGCCGTTCTCGTCGACGTCGTTGAACAGCTCGGCCACCGGCTCGTAGGTCTCGAGGATCATGGCGAAGTCCTTGACGAAGCGCGCGGCGAACTCGGCGTTGTCGATCACCGCGATGTTCTCGTCGCTGGCGCTGGTCGCGATGTACGACCAGTTGAAGGAGCCGCCGATCACGATCTGGTCGTCGACGATCGCGTACTTGTGGTGGTTCTTGGAGTAGAGCCCGAGCTCGTTCTCGATCGGGACCACGTGCACGTTCTTGTCCTTGATGAACCCCTCGTAGTCGCCGTCGCCGTAGAAGAACTGCTTGCTCGCGCCGCCCTCCATGCCCTCGTGGCCGGCGTTGGCGAGGATCGTCACGTCGACGCCGCTCGCGGCCTTGCGCCGCAGGACGTCGGCGATCCCGTCGTGGGCGATCACGTAGATCGCGACCTTGATCGAGCGCTCGGCGCGCTCGAGCTGCTGCATGAGCTTGTCGGCCAAGCCGTCGTCGGGCGAGAAGTAGGTCTGCACCGTGGGGTCGCTGTTGTCGGTGCGCGCGTCGAGGTCCCAGAGCTTGGAGCGCATGGCCTTGAACTCGGGGTTGCTGCTCGTCCAGGTCGAGGGCAGCGAGAGCGGGAACTCGTCGGTGCCGGCGCCCAGCGCGTCGCGCATGATCTCGCCGGCCTTGCGCTGCTCGTGCCACTCCTTCTCGAACTCCGCCGCGATCGCGTCGCTGCGGATCATGATCAGGTGCTCGTAGTTGGCGAGGGCCGCCGAGTTCGAGAGGTTCGCCGAGCCGGTGACTACGATCCGCGGCCCGGAGGCGGGGGTCACCACGGTGAACTTGGTGTGCATGGACGCGGGGTAGTAGTCGTGGCTCCCGCTGTGGGGCTTGCGCAGGTTGGGGATCACGCCGCTCGACGGGTCCTCGGCGCTGGGGAAGATCTGCAGGTAGCCCTTGTCCTGGTCGCTGCGGAGCCGGTCTTCGGAGACCGAGTTGTCCCACAGGTTGAGCTTGACCTTCACCCCGCGCTTCTTGAGCTCGGCGAACTTCTTGGTGTAGGTCGAGTTCGAGAACGAGTAGTAGGACATGTAGACGGTCGAGTCGTCGGCCGCCAGGTCGAGGGCCGCGATCAGCTTCTCGTCCATGCTCTCGTAGGGGGAGAAGTAGGCCTGGGCCTGGACGCCGTTGCCGAGGTCGATCCACTCGAGCGCGTCTTGAGCGCGGGCCACGCAGGCCACCATGATCAGCAGGCAGACGGTGGCGAAGAGGGTGCGAAGGGTCATGGGTGTGTGCTTCCTGAAGAGGAGTTTTGACCCTCCAGACGCAAGCCGCTGACCAATTCCCTGAGCCCGCTGGGGAAGGGATTATGGTTTTCGTTTCAGCGATGGCTGTTCAGATCCGGCTCAGCCTGCCTCGACGCGGCGCGAGCGAAACCCCTTCGTTCAGCAAGAACTTATGGGGGTTATGTCCACACTGGACCTTTTTCGACTCGTTCCTGTCGCACGGAGGTCGTTAGCGGTAGTGCTTGCGGTAGACCCGGAGGTCGTCGATCAGCACCGCGGCCGGCGCGCCCGGCTTGCCGGCGAAGACCTCGAGCCGCGAGAGCCGGTCGCCCGTGCGCAGCGGGTTCAGCCCCGGGTCGTAGAGCGTGCTCAGCGCCTCGAAGGGCACGGTCAGGGTGCGCCACTGCCCGGCGTGCAGGGCGTAGGTCGCCATGAAGGGCCGCCCGTCTTGCGAGGCGTTGGTGAAGCGCAGCATGACGCTCGCGTCGGCCTCGGAGAAGACCGAGACCTGGAGGTAGAGGTCGGGCGACACCGTCAGCGTGTGCTCGACGGCGGCGCTCCGCGCCCAGGCCCGCTCCGTCGAGGCCTCGAGGGCCAGCGCCTGGCCGCCGCGGCCGGCGGTCGAGACGGCCTCGCCGCTCCAGCCCGCCGCGCCGCCCTCGAAGTCGACCGCCCAGCTCGTCCGCCGCTCGGCCCGCAGGCGCTTGGCCCAGGCGCCGGCCTGCGGCGCGTCGAGGGGCGTGACCCCGTCGGCCACGCGGACCCCGTGGCCGGCGGAGGCGACGAGGGCCTCGGCCCCGCGGCTCGCGCGCACGGCGCCTTCGAGCACCCCGAGGTCCGCGGCCTGGCCCTCGCGGGCGACCTCGAACACGGTGCCGAGCACCTGGAAGGCGCTCGGTCCGGCGCGGACCTCGAAGCGCTCGTGCTGCTGCAGGGAGACGACCTCGGCCAGGACCCGCCCGCGCTCGAGCTCGAGCACCGGCCCGTCCTGGGCCCGGAGCACGAGCAGCTCGGAGCCCGCGTCGAGGCAGAGCTCGTAGGCGCCGTGCTCCAGCGAGGCGAAGCTGGGCTCGGTGGCGCGCAGCCGCTGGCCGGGGGCCAGCTCGGCGACCTCGCTCAGGGGCGCCCAGGCGCCGTCGGCGAAGCGCTCGAGCGACCCGCGCAGCCGCGCCGGGTCGATCCGCAGGCGGCCGCCGTCGTCGAGGACCTCGCGCTCGGCGACGGTCTCCAGGGGCGCGGTCGACTCGCCCTCCCCGGCGGCCTCGGGCTCGGCGGCCTTGGGC
>JAGQRJ010000077.1 GCA_020425635.1 Planctomycetota bacterium
CCCGCCGCCCGCGCTCTCGAAGCTCTCGCGCCCGAGGTAGCCGCCGTGGGCGAAGGCGACCGCGCGCCCCGCGCCAGCGCGCGCCGCGGCGACGAGCGCCCGCGGGCGCTCGCCCTCGAGCCCCGTGAGCACGGCGAAGGCGTCGGGCCCAAACACGGCCAGCGCGCCCGGGACCCCGACCTTGGGCAGCAGCTGCACGCCCTCGAGCAGCGCGGCGCGATCGCGCGCCTCGTCGGCCCGGGCGCAGCTCGCGCCCACGAGCAGCGCCGCGACGGTCAGCAGCGTCTTCACCCCTCACCTCCCGAGCTGCCACTGTAGGGAGCGCGCCCGCGCGTCGCCATGGCGCGCGAGCTTGGCGCGCGGCCCCGCGCGCGGGGTAGGCTCGGGGCACCGGCCCCCCTGAGGAGTTCCATGCCTGCCTTCTACGAGCGCCTCGACGCCGAGCGCTTCCACGCCACCGAGCACACCCGCGGACCCTGGAGCGACGCGCACCAGCACGGCGGGCCCCCGGCCGCGCTCTGCGCCGAGGCGCTCCTCGACGAGGGTCCGTTTCGCCTGGCCCAGCTCAGCGTCGACTTCCTCCGCCCCGTGCCCCTCGGCCCGCTGCGCCGCGCGGTCGAGTGGCTGCAGCGCGGGCGGACCCGCGCGCGGGCCCGGGTCACGCTCTTCGCCGGGGACACCCCCGTGGCGGAGGCGCACGCGACCCTCCTGCTGAGCGCCCCGCTCGCGCGCCCCGCGGCGCCGACCCTCGTCGACCCGCTGCCCGAGGCCTCGGCGCCCTGGCGCTTCGACTTCTTCACCGCCGAGGTCGGCTACCACACGGCCATGGAGGGCCGGCTCGCGCGGGGCACCTGGGGCGCGGGCCCCGTGGCCGCCTGGCTGCGCATGACCCTCCCGCTGATCGACGACGAGCCCGTGGCCCCCGCGCTGCGCGCGATCGCGGCCGCCGACGCGGCCCACGGGGTCGCGCCCTGCCTCGCGATCTCCGACTACACCCTGATCAACCCCACGCTGACCGTGGTCCTCGACCGCGACCCCCTCGACGACTGGATCCTGCTCGACGCCGAGAGCCAGGCGCAGGCGACGGGGATCGGCCACATGGCCGCGCGTCTGTGGGATCGCCGCGGGCTCCTGGGGCGGGTCGTGGCGCCCTTGATCGTCAGCCCGCGGCCCAGCTAGCCCGCTCGAGGCCTCGCGCCGACGCGCGCGAAACCATCGCGGGGGTCTGGCGTTAGTCAGGGGAGCCCAGAGGACCCCATGAACCGACTCCAGCTCCTGTTCGCCCTCTCCGCGCTGCTCTGCGCCCCGGCCGCCCTCGGCGCCGACCCGCCGACCCAGGCGCACCTGGAGCTCGCGGCCGCCTACAGCGCCCGCAACAAGGGCGTGTCGCTGCTCGTGCTCCACCGGGGCCAGCGGATCTTCGAGCACTACCCGGGCTTCAACGGGCCCCGCAGCGACCACAAGCTGGCCAGCGGGACCAAGAGCTTCTCGGGCGCCGCGGCCGTGTTCGCGATCCACGAGGGCTTCCTCGACCTCGACGAGAAGGTCGCCGACACGCTCACCGAGTGGGCCAACGACCCCGTGCGGAGCACGATCACGGTCCGCCACCTGCTCACCCTGACCAGCGGCCTCGAGCCGATCCCGGCCGGCGCGCGGCGCTTCAAAATGAGCTACGCCGACGCGCTGCGCGCGCGCGCCGTAGACGCGCCAGGGAGCAAGTTCGTCTACGGTCCCGTCCACTTCCAGGCCTTCGGCGAGCTCATGCGCCGCAAGCTCGCGCCGCGCGGCTTCGGCTCGGTGCTCGAGTATCTGCAGGCGCGTCTGTTCACGCCGCTGGGGCTCGAGGTCGGCTCCTGGGAGGAGCTCGACGGGCAGCCCGTGCTCCCTCACGGCGCCTCGCTCACCGCGCGCGAGTGGGCCAAGTTCGGCGAGTGGCTGCGCCGCGAAGGCGAGGTCGGCGGGACGCAGCTCGTGCCCAAGGCGCTGATCCGTCAGCTCGCGCAGGGGTCGCCGGCCAACCCGGCCTACGGGCTGACCTTCTGGCTGAACGAGCCGGTCAGCCCGGCCCTCAAGCGCCAGATCCCGCTGTTCCAGTCGACCGATATCGTCGAGCACCCCCTCGTCCCCGACGACCTCTACATGGCGGCCGGCGCGGGCGACCAGCGGCTCTACGTGATCCCCTCCCTGGAGCTGGTGATCGTGCGCCAGGCCCGCGGCCAGCTCGCGGCGGTGCTCGGGATCCGCTCCGACTTCAGCGACGCCAACCTGCTCGCGCGCCTGCTCCACGGCAAGGACGCCGACGGGAAGGAGCTCTCGCCCTAGCCCGCGCCGCCCGCTCGCGCCCGCGGCCCTTTCGCTTCACGTCCACGGAATTCAGGGGTTGACAGTCGCTCTTCGGACACTTGGTATCCTCGGGCCGGAGAGGCGGTGGAGCATGACGCGGTCGAGCGCACGGCGCGGGTTCAGCCTGCAGGAAATGATGATCGTGATCGGGATCATTGCGATCATTGCCGCGATCTCGATCCCCTCGCTCGTGGCGTCCCGTCAGCGGGGCAACGAGTCGGCGGGGGTCGCGGGGCTGAAGGCGATCCACACCGGAGAGGCGCGTCACCGTGAGGTGCACGACGTCTACACCGACCTCGGCGGGCTCGCCGCCAAGGAGCTGGTCGACGCCGCCCTGGCCACCGGCAAGCGCGACGGCTTCTTCTTCCGGGTCGTGGTCGGCCCCAACGCCGCCAACCAGTGGGCGGCCTTCGCCTGGCCGCAGGCGTGGGGGGTGAGCGCGGACCGCATGTTCCTGATCGAGCGCACGGGGCGGGTCGTCATGACCACCGAGCAGCTCGTGACCGACGAGGCGAGCGCCACGTCCTTCGCGAGCAGCCACGCCTTCTTCACCACCTACGACCTGCAGTCCCTCGTGGGCTGGTCCTACCTCGACGGAGGGAAGATCGGCAGCGACAGCGGCGGCGGCGGCGGCGGCGGCGGCGGCGCTGGCGGCGGCGGGGACCCCGGCTGCTCGCTCCGCCCGCCTGGCCGCTAGCCCGCACCCGCGAAGCTCACCCCGCAGGTGTGAGCGACGGAGCGCGGCAGGAGGCGGGCGAGCGCTGACCCATAAGGTCTGATGGCGATCTCGCGCGGGCGCCAGCGCTCGATTCCCGAATTGCACACTTGGCCTGCGGGCGTCATCGTTGCCAGCGAGGCCCCCTGAACGACCTTCCCGACCCGACCTTCCTGGCCATGCTCCAGGCGCACCCCGCGCTGGACGCGGAGACCGTCGCCCGGCTCCAGGCCGGGCAGGCGGAGCACCTCGCGCGCGGCGAGCAGGTCTCGCTGTTCAGCCTCGCCTGCCGCCACGCGCTGCTCCCGCCGCAGACGGCCCAGGGCTTCCTCCAGTGGGCTGCGCAAAGCG
>JAGQRJ010000533.1 GCA_020425635.1 Planctomycetota bacterium
CCCGCCGCCCGCGCGCCAGAGCGCCAGCAGGCCGAGCGCGATCAGGGTCAGGCCCGCCACGCTCGCCACGACGCGCTGCGCGCCCAGCAGCTGGCCCCCGAGGTCGAGGGCGCCGCCGAGGCCTCCAGCGAGCGCGCCGACGAGGGTGTAGGTCAACCCCCGCGCGCCGTGGTAGCTCAGCTGATCGAACACGCTCGCCCCGCGTCGCGAGCAGAGCGCGACGATCCCGCCGCACATGCCCGCGCAGTGGAGGCTGCCCACGAGGCTCGCCGCGAAGACCGCGACCAGGAGCGCGATCACAGGGCTCCGTCCCGGGTGTCGAGGACGCGGGTCGTGGAGAAGCGCTCCTCGCCGCGCTGGACCTCGAGCGCGAGCTCCCACACCCCTTCGCGGCGCATGCTGAAGGCGCCGGCGTAGCGGCCAGGCCCGGTGGCGCTCAGCTCCGAGGTGAGCGAGTGGTCGAGGTCTGCTCGGTGCCGGGCGCGGCAGCGCACCACGGCGTCGGCGATCGGCTGCCCGGCGGCGTCGCTGAGCTCGACCTCGAGGATCCGCGCGCCGGCGGCGACCGGCTTCAGGGCGCAGGTCAGTGTCCAGCCCAGCCGCGCGCTGGCCCGCTCTTCGGCGAGCTGGGCGTCCCAGGCGAGCCCCTTGGCGTAGTAGTCGGCCTCGACGTGTTGGCGAGGGTCGGAGATCGCGACCACCACCAGCACCGCCTGGGTCGCGACGCAGAACACCAGCAGCCCGACGAGGAACAGCGGCCAATGCCAGGCAGCTGGGGGGGCTGATCCTTCGGCCGCGCTCATCGGGGGCTCCCTTCCGTGCCCGGGCCGATCAGTTGGTAGTCGACGCGCTCCGTGAACTCCACGCCGTCGCTGATCTCGAGCTGCACCGGCAGCTTGCGGCGTCCGCCGCTGAAGGCCTCCGCGGGGACGATCACGACCAGGGTCAGCTCGGCCTGCTCGCCCGCCGCGAGTTCGAGCGGGTTCGCCGACGGGATCAAGCGCACACCGTCTGCGCCGTGCAGCGCGACGCGGTAGCCGCGCGTCTCCTCGGTGCGGTTGTGCAGCTTGAGCCGGATCGTGTTTTGCACCTCCCCGGTGGGAAGCACGGCGAAGGGGGTCGCGGTGCGCCGCAGGATCGTGACCTTCGCCGCCCCGCGCAGGGTGAGCGCAGCCGCCAAACCCACGCTGAGCACGAGCACGAGCCCTGCGTAGACCAACACCCTCGGGCGCAGCAATCGGCGAGGCTCGCCCGCGAGCATGTCCTCGGAGGTGTAGCGGATCAGGCCCCGCGGTCGCTCGAGCTTGTCCATGATCGAGTCGCAGGCGTCCATGCACTGGGTGCAGTTGATGCACTCCATTTGCAGGCCCTTGCGGATGTCGATCCCCGTGGGGCAGGTGATCACGCACGCTCGGCAGTCGACGCAGTCGCCGACTGGGGCGGCGTCGGCGGGCGCGTTCTTCCTGCGCTTGCCGCGCGGCTCGCCGCGCCCCGCGTCGTAGCTCACGATCATGCTCTGGCGATCGAGGAGCACCGACTGAAAACGCCCGTAGGGGCAGGCGACGGTGCACATTTGCTCGCGGAAGTAGCCGAAGTCGAAGGTCATGAGCGCGGTCGTGACCGCCATGATTCCGAAGGCGCCGGGGTGCTCGAGGGGCGAGTGGGTCACCCAGCGCAGCAGGCGCTCGGTCCCCACGAAGTAGGCGAGGAAGGTGTTGGCCACGAAGAAGGAGACCGCGAGGAAGGTCATGAACTTCAGCACTCGCTGCGCGTTCATGCCCTCGCGGTCGAGGCGCTGCTGGGCGGTGTAGCTGCCCTCGAACAGGCGCTCCAGCGGGCGATAGAGGAACTCCATGTAGACCGTCTGCGGGCAACCCCAGCCGCACCACACCCGCCCCGCGAGCGCGGTCATGAGAAAGATCGAGAAGAAGATCAGGAGCATGAGCAGCGCGAGCAGCGGCGCGTCGGTCGGCGAGAAGGTGACGCCGAAGATCCAGAACTTGCGCTCCATGACGTCGAGCAGGAGCAGCGGGTTGCCGCCGACCCGAATGAAGGGCACCAGTGCGAAGGTGGCCATGAGCGCGTAGGCCACGACGCGGCGCGCGGTGTGGTAGCGCCCCGTCGAGAGTCGGGGGCGGAGCATGTTTCGCGTCCCGTCGGCGTTGAGCGTTGCCAGGACCTTGGGCTCCGGGCGCAGCAGGGTCGTCGGGGGTGCTGGGGCCTCCTCAGGGGTCACGGGCTTGCTGTCCGGTCCAAGGGTCAAGAAGGCTAGAACTCGGTTTTCTCGCCCTGGGGGGCCCGAGGATTGGCCGGGTTGCTCCCTCGCAGGCTGTGCACGTAGGCCGTGAGCAACTGGATCTCTTCGGGCTTGAGCGACTTGCCCCAGGCGATCATGCCCTTGGCTTCGACGCCCTGGTAGATCGTGAGGTAGATGTCCGTGACCTCTTTGCAGTGGATCCAGTGATCGTCGGTGAGGTTGGGGCCAATCGTCCCTTGCCCAGCCTCGCCGTGGCAGCTCGCGCACACGGCGAGGTATTTCGTCTTTGCCGCCTGCATGGCCTCGGCGTCCTGGGCCAGCGCGCTGAGGCTCTCGTTCGTGATCCCAGCGAGCAGGTCCGCGCTCGCAGCCCGGGTCAGCAACTCGGCGTGCTCGCGCTCGTATTCATGCGCGATGCTGAACGGCTCGCCCGTGAACAGGGTGAGGTAGGCCACCGAGAACAGGATCGACCCGAGGAACAGCGCCTTCCACCAACCGGGGAGCGGGTTGTCGTATTCCTGGATCCCGTCGTAGTTGTGGTCGAGGATCTGCGCAGTCCCCTCGCTGAGGGGCTTTGCGGTGTCGGTGGGGGAGGGTTGGGTGACGTCGCTCACGCGGCTTCCTCGGGGGCGTTTGGGGCCAGGGGGGGGTCTTCGGCGAGGGGCATGCTGGCGGCCCAGCGGCCCCAGTCCTCGTGACGGGTGCGGACCAGGTAGGCCGCGAGGACCAGGAATCCGGCCAGCGCGACCAGGAGACTGACGGAGCCGATCACTTGCCCTCCTCGGGGGTCACGGGCGCGGGGGTCACGCCGGCGCCGGTCGACTCCGCAGGGCGAATGTCGGTGCCCAGGCGCTGGAGGTAGGCGATCAGCGCCACGACCTGCATGTCCTCGAGCTTCACCGTGCGCAGCACGTTGCCTTGTTCGTCCTTGATCTCGTTGGCGTCGGGGAGCTGGGCCAGGATCTCACCGGTCAGGCGCGCGGCCTGGGTGCGAGCCGCCTCAGCGGCGCCGGTGATCTCCGCCTCGCTGTAGGGGACGCCGACTCGCGAGAGCGCCCGCAGCCGGGCGGGGGCCGCTTCGAAGGGCGTGGGCGCCTCGAACATCCAGCCGTAGACCGGCATGATCGAGCCCTGGCTCGTCTCCTGCGGGTTGCGGAAGTGCAGGATGTGCCAGCTGTGCTGGTACTTCTTGCCGATCCGGTGCAGGTCGGGGCCGATCCGCCGCGAGCCCCACTGGAAGGGGTGGTCGTAGACGAACTCGCCCGGCTTGCTGTATTCGCCGTAGCGCAGGGTCTCCGAGGCGATCGGGCGGACCATTTGCGAGTGGCAGTTGTAGCAGCCCTCGGAGACGTAGATGTCGCGACCCAGCTGCTCGAGCGCGGTGTAGGGGTGCACGGACTCGATCGTGGGCACGTTGGTCTTGATCAGGAAGGTCGGCACGACCTCGGCCAGCGAGGCCACGACCACGGCGAGGGTCGTCATGATCGTGAACTTGAGTGGGAGCCCCTCCCAGTTGCGGTGCCACTTGGCCCCGGCGAGCCGCTCGAGCTTGAAGGCCGCGTCGAGGACGGGCGCGCCCTTGGCCTCGAGCGGGCCCGGCTCGATCGCGCTCGGTGTCCAGTCGTCGCTGAGCGCGGCGTGCTCGTAGACCGGCATATCGTAGGGCCGCGGGCGCGCGAGCCAGGTCAGGAGCAGGTTCACGCAGCAGAAGATCGCGCCCAGGAGGTAGAGCGTGCCGCCGAGCGCGCGGAGGTAATACATGGGCATGATCGCGAGCACGGTCTCGACGAAGTCGCCGTTGGCCAGGCCGCCCGCGTCGGTGACCTCGCGCCACATGAGGCCCTGGGTCAGGCCGGCGATGTAGAGCGGCACGATGTAGAGCAGGATCCCGATCGTGCCCAGCCACACGTGGGCCTCGCACAGCGACTTGCTCCAGAGCTGCTTGGTCTGGAACAGGCGCGGGGCGAGCCAGTAGGCGGTGCCGAAGGTCATGAACCCGACCCACCCGAGGGCGCCCGAGTGCACGTGCGCGATCCCCCAGTCGGTGTAGTGGCTCAGCGCGTTGACGCTCTTGATCGAGAGCATGGGGCCCTCGAAGGTCGACATACCGTAGAAGGTCACCGCGACCACGAAGAACTTCAGCACCGGGTCGGCCGCGACCTTGTGCCAGGCGCCGCGCAGCGTGAGCAGGCCGTTGATCATGCCGCCCCACGAGGGCATCCAGAGCATGAGCGAGAACAGCATGCCGAGGGTGCACGCCCACTCGGGGAGCGCGGTGTAGTGGAGGTGGTGCGGCCCCGCCCAAATGTAGATGAACACCAGCGACCAGAAGTGCAGGATCGAGAGCCGGTAGCTGAACACCGGGCGGTTCGCAGCCTTGGGCAGGAAGTAGTACATCAGCCCGAGGAAGGGCGTGGTGAGGAAGAACGCGACGGCGTTGTGTCCGTACCACCACTGCATGAACGCGTCCTGGACGCCGGCGTAGACCGAGTAGCTGCGGAAGGCCTCGGCGGGGACGGCCAGGTTGTTGAAGATGTAGAGGATCGCGACGGTCACGATGCTCGCGATGTAGAACCAGATCGCGACGTAGATGTGCCGCTCGCGGCGGCGCGCGATCGTGCCGAACACGTTCAGCGCGAACACGACCCACACCACGACGACCGCGAGGTCGATCGGCCACTCGAGCTCGGCGTATTCTTTGCTCTGGGTGATCCCCAGCGGGAGGGTCAGGGCTGCGCTGACGATGATCAGCTGCCAGCCCCAGAAGTGGATCGCGCTCAGGGCGTCGTTGAACAAGCGCGTCTTGAGCAGGCGCTGCATGGAGTAGTAGCAGCCCATGAAGAACGCGTTGCCCGCAAACGCGAAGATCACCGCGTTCGTGTGCAGCGGGCGCAAGCGGCCAAAGCTGAGCTCAGGGGAGAGATTGAGGACGGGGAAGGCGAGCTGCAAGGCCAGGATCAGGCCGACCAGCATGCCGACGACGCCCCAGATCACGGTCGCCGCCAGGAACCGGCGGGGAGTCACGTCGTCGTAGGAGAATTTCTCGAGGGCCATGCACACTCCGGGAGAGGGTTGTTGAGCCCGTCTTAGCAAGGCGGGCTCCAACCTCCAAGCGACTCAAACGATTGCATTTAAGCACATGCCGCGACGAATCCCGTCACAGCCTCGTGGATCCACGGGCCCCACGTCACGCGCCTGTGACGGAGCGCGGACGGAGCACGACCGTGCGGGAGGGCTAGCCCGGGAGTCGGAGCCCGGAGTCTCGGGCCGCTGCCACCGGCTGGTGCAGGCGGATCCGCTCGCCCGCGCGCACGCCCGCGCTGCGGACGTCGGAGTGCCCGACCGCGTCGAGCCGGGTGCGGGTCGTGCGCGGGTAGCGCTGTCGGGTGTAGGCGTTGAGCTCCGGGTCGCCGACCCACACCAGCCCGCGCTCGGCGCTCAGGCTCTGGGTCTGTACGAGCTGGCGGCGGAACCCCGCGAGGAGGCCGTCGAGGAAGTGCCGCTTCGCCCGCCGGTCGCGGATCTCGCGCTCGCGCTTGAAGCGCAGCCACAGCGAGTGGCACTGGCGCTCGAGGCAGTCGTGCACGTACTCGGCCATGTCCACGTTGGGGCGCGTGCCCATGACCTCGAGCCGGCTGCCTCGAACCCCGCGGGCGACGTCGTAGCTGTCGACCCAAATGCAGTGCACGAAGAAGTGCTCCTGGAGGATCGCCGCGATCTGGTAGCGGTAGTGGGGCGTGCGGCCCGAGGGCTTCCCTAGGTAGCGGTAGGTGTAGTCGCGGTTGGGGGCGCGCACACCGTCGAGGTTGTACTTGAGCATCAGGTCGCTGGCGCGGGCGAAGGCTGCCTGCGCCTCGTGCTCGTCGGGGTTGTTGTCGGCGAGGGCGAGCAGCTTGTGGATCTTGCTCAGGCGCGCGTCGTCTGGGGTGAGCTGCGCCGCCGGACCGCGGGGGCGGTGCAGGGGGACCCCGCCGTCGCCCGTGGGGGAGGGGTCGCAGGCCAGCAGGCGGCAGGCCTCCTGGAAGGCCGGGCCGTGCGGGGGCTCGTGGTCACGGCGCATGACCTCTGTGACGTATTGATGCGCGACCTCGTGCTTGAGGGTCTCGACCACCGACTCCCAGGTGTAGCAGAGCACCTGACGGCGAGCGATCGTGATCAGGCGCCGCTCGGGGTCCCACGCGCCCCACTGCCGCTCGCTGGTCGAGAGCCGAAAGCTCGGCGGCCGGAGGACCGAGCGCAGGTAAATGAACACGAGGTCGCCCCAGCACTCGGCGAGCCGACGCAGGCAGTGCTGCTCGAGCTCGGCGCTGAAGTCGCCGCGGTCCATGACCTGCTGGTCGTCTTGCAGGGACCGATCCCAGTCGTCTGGCTCCAGCCGCTGCACCCGGCGTCCCCCCACTTCGTGCCCCGTGAACATCCCCGGAGCCTACCCCCTTCCTCCGACAGCGATGGCCGGGTGTTGTTCGGGCGGCGCGAGAGCCGCAGAGTCAGCGGGCTCTGCGGGCTAAGATGAGTCGGTGGACCAGCTCGTCGCCATCGAGATCGCCGTCGCGTTGTTGAACAACGCCCTCGCCCAGCGCGCCGCCGGTGCCGAGCGCTTCGAGGTCCACGCCTACGACGACGGGGTCGAGGTCCGCGACGACGGCCCGGGGCTGCCCGTGCACCCGCATCCGCGCTCGCGGCGTCCGCTGATCGAGGTGATCCTCACCGGGCCGCGGCGTGGACCGTTGAACACCCTCGCGCACGTGACGCGCAGCTGCCTTTGGCTCGAGGCCAAGGTCTACCGCCCTGAAGGCGTGTTTCGCCAACGCTGCGACTTCGCCGCGCCGGGGGCGCTCCAGGGGCCAGACCCGCGCGACGCCGGGGACCCCGAGCGGGGGACGGTGATTCGCTGTGCTCCCGGGCAAGGAGACCTCCCCGAGCTCTCCGAGCTCGCGGCGCGGCTGGAGGCGCTCGTTCCGCAGGGCTGCGAGGTGCGCCTCGTCGACCACCGCGTGAAGCGCGAGCAGCGCCTGGCCGGAGGCCCCCGTGCGTGAGCGGCAGAGCAGCACCACCGCCGAGATCGTGTGCTCCTGGCGCGCGCTCGAGGCGAGCTTGCCCGCTCGCCACCGGATCCTGCACGACCCCTACGCCAAGGGCTTCCTGGGGGGCGTGCGAGCGCGCGCGGTCGGGGCCTGGGAGCGCATGCCCTCGCGCGCTCGCCTCGCCGCCGCTGGCGCCCTCGACCGGGCCCTCGCCGGGACCTACTCCTTCGTGATGGCGCGCCACCGCGCGATCGACGACCGCCTGCGCGCCTTCGAGGGGCAGCAGGTGGTGCTGCTCGGCGCCGGCTACGACAGCCGGCGCGCGCGCCTGCGCGACGCGCTCGCCGACAAGCGTGTGTTCGAGGTCGACCACCCGGCGACCGCGGCGAGCAAGGCCGAGCGCTCCCCGGTCGCCTTCGCCGGCGCGCCGCTCGCCGCGGCCGAGGAGGTGCAGGTCGACTTCGTGCGCGAGTCCTTCGCCGACGTGCTCCGCGCCCGCGGCCTGGAGCCGGGCCTGCCCACCGCGTGGGTGTGGGAGGGGGTGAGCATGTACCTCCCGGAGGCCGAGGTGCTGAGCTGCCTGCAGCGGATCGCCGAGCTCTCGGGCCCGGGGTCCTGGGTGATGTTCGACGCGCTCTGCGACGCCGGCGGCCTGGAGGGCGTCACGACCCGGGTCGCCTCCGCGTTCCTGCGCTTCGTCGGCGAGCCCTTTCTCTGGACCCCGTCTCCCGCGCAGCTCTCCGAGCTCGTGGTCCGCGCCGGCCTGGACGTCTACGAGCAGTGCCCCGCCGCGGACCTCGTAGGCCGCTACCAGCCCGCCCGCGCCCGGCGCGGGATGTTCGACTGCGGGATGTGCTTGGTCGAGGCGCGAACCAGAAGCTAGCCCCGCGAACGGGTGAACACGACCTCGGTCTCTTCGTCGGGGTCGGCCGCGTCGGGCATGTAGGTGCGCCAGGGGGGGAGCTCGCCGTCGCGGACGCGGAGGTAGAGGTCGTCGGGGGAGAGGAACTCGAGGGTCACCAGCGTCGCGAGGCGGATCTTGGCCCCGCTGCGCAAGGGGAAGGGGTGCTCCGCGGGGAGGCGCTTGCCGTCGAGCTCGGTGCCGTTGCGCGAGTTGGCGTCGCTCACGGTCCACGACTCCCCGAGCTTGCGCAGGTAGGCGTGGAACTTCGACACGTTCGAGTTGGAGAGCACCAGGTCGTTGTTGGGGGCGCGCCCGACCGTGACCATGCTCCCGAAGGCGTTGGCTCCGTCGCGCTTGCACACGGGCACGAGCATCAGCCGCCCGCCGGCGAGCCGACCGCTGAGCGCCTCGGGGCTGAAGGTGTTGGTCAAGAACGGCGTGTCGGCGGGGTCGTGGCCGCCGACCGCGAAGGGGGGGACGAGGAGCATGGGCCAGCGCACCTGGGCGAGGAAGGCCTCCTCGGACAAGGGGCGGTGACGCTCGACGAACTCGCTGTAAGGAATCGGGTCCATGTCGCGGAGTCTACCGCGCGGGGGAGATTCCGGGGAGGTGGCGGCGGGCGATTTCGCCTGCCGCCAGACGGCGCCTGAGAGGGGTCCTGCGCCCGATTCTCACCCCTCCCGCGAGGGGCACAGTTCCTGTCCCGCTCCACGTGGTCAAGCCCGGATTCGCGTAGTAGACTTTCGTCCTCAATAGCGGGGCGTGAGCCCCCGCCCTCGCAGTTGAAGGAACGACCATGACCGACGAACCGAGCATTGATTTCGGTGGATCCCGACAAGCGACGACTGGGCTGAAGCTGCGCCCGGGCAAAGGCCTCGACGTGGGCACCGCGAACCTCCTGTCCGCGGTGCAGGACTACGAAGGCAACGTCATCATCAAGCAACAGCGCAACGCGTTCATCGACATCGAGCAGAACGACTTCACGCGCAACATGCTGACGAAGATGGACGTGCAATACGTCGTCCTCAACAACCGCATGATCGTGATCGGAGACCCCGCCTTCGACCTCGCGAACATTCACAACCGCGAGCTGCGCCGCCCGATGAAGGACGGCATGCTGAGCCCGCGCGAGCAAGACGCGCTCCCGATCGAGAAGCTCTTGATCGACCGCCTGCTCGGCGCGCCCCAGGTGCAGAACGAGATCGTCTACTACTCCGTGCCGGCCGAGCCGATCGACATGGAGATGAACGTCGTCTACCACAAGGGCACCTTCCGCAGCCTGCTCGGCCAGCTCGGTTACCAGGCGAAGGACATCCTCGAGGGCCACTGCATCGTGTTCGCCGAGCTCGACGAGGACGACTTCACCGGGATCGGGATCAGCTGCGGCGGCGGCATGTTCAACGTGAGCGTGTCCTACCGCACCCTGCCCGCGCTGAACTTCGCCACCGCGCGCGGCGGCGACTGGATCGACCTCAACGTGGCCAAGGTGCTGGGGATCAAGTCCTCGCGCGCGACCGCGCTCAAGGAGAAGGGCGTCGACCTGCGCAACCCGCGGACCCGCGAGGAGCAGGCGATCGACCTCTACTACCGCGAGCTGATCCGCTACACCCTGACCGAGATCAAGAAGCGCTTCGAGTCCTCGGAGGACATGCCGCAGTTCCCCGACCCGGTCGACATCGTGTTCGCGGGCGGGACGAGCAAGATCGGCGGGTTCATCGACGTCGTGCGCGACGAGCTGAGCCGGATCAAGTTCCCGATCCCGATCAAGGAGGTCCGCCGCGCCGACGACCCGCTGACGAGCTGCGCCCGCGGCGCGCTCGTGGCGGCCGCCGCCGACGAGGACAACCCGGACGAATAGCAAGATCCTCGAGCGGATCGAGCCTTCGTTTGCGAGCCGCCGCGGGGTCTCCCCTCGGCGGCTCCTGCATGTACGCGCAGCCGCTGCGCTGCTGCTCGCGCTCGTCGCGGCGACCCCGACCGCGGCCGACGAGCGGCCCTTGCCCGCCGGGTTGGGGGTCGTCGAGTTCCCCGCGCGGCAAGACGCGGCCGCGCGACGCGTCGAGGGGATCTTCGCGCGCTGCGCCGACGCGGTGCAGCGCAGGCTGGGGCGCGGGCTCGCTCGCCCCGCGCGGGTCGTGCTCTGCGACACCGAGGTCGCCTTCGCGAAGCGCTTCCGGGAGGTGGCCGGTGGCGCGCCGCCGGACTACGCGCTCGCGATCGCCTTCGCCGACCGCGACCTGATCCTGGTCCGCACCGCGCGCCTCCAGCCCGGGACCTGGTCCGACCTCGAGAGCACCCTCAGCCACGAGCTCGCGCACCTCGTGCTCGGCGACGTGGAGCGCGCGCGCGGCCGGCGCCTGCCGCGCTGGCTGAACGAGGGGCTCGCCGAGTTCGCCTCGGGGCGGGCGCTCCTGCCTCGCGAGCGCTCGGCCCTCGCCGGCCAGGCCCGGCTCGGGGCGATCCCGAGCTTCGCCGAGTGGGCGGAGGCCTTCCCCCAGCACGGCGAGGCCACGGGTCGCGCCTACACCACGACCTGCGCGTTCGTGGGCTGGGTCGACGCGGAGGGCATCGACGGGGTCCCCGGCCTGGTGCAGCGGCTCCGCGGCGCCACCGTCGACGAGGCCTTCACGGGCGCCCTCGGCTGGACCGCCGCCGAAGCCGAGGACGCCTGGCTGGAGCAGCTCGCGGTCGAGCACTCCTGGTGGAGCTCGATCCTGCACTCGCTCAACCTGTGGGGCGTCGTGACCTTGATCGCGCTGGCGGCCTTCGTGCGTCAGGGGCTGAGGACGCGGCGCCTGCGTCGGGAGCTGATCCGCCAGGACGAACGCGAGGACGCCCGGCGAGCGGCGCGCCTAGCCGTGGCCCAAGGAGAGGCCGAGCATGATCAGCCCGAAGCCGACCACGTGGCCGAGGAAGGGCTTGCCGGCCACATCGAAGTGCAGGAGCACGAACACCAGGCTCGCGAACGGGATCAGGAGCATGGCGGCGCCCCACAGAATGTGCTCCCGGAAGCCCTCGCAGAGCAGCCAGATCCCGCATCCGCAGCACAGCAGCAAACCGATCAAGACCAGCACTAGCCCGCAAATCTCACCACGAAGTGGTGAGTTTGCGGGGTAGCCGCCTGCGAAGCAGGCGGGCTGCGCCGGAGCGAGTCGGCGGCTCTGCCGCCGCGAGCGAGGCGCAAGCGACAGTGTGTACC
>JAGQRJ010000534.1 GCA_020425635.1 Planctomycetota bacterium
AGGCGCTCGAGGTGCGCGAGCTCGGCCTCGACGGGGCACCCGAACACGCCCGTCTCCACGCGGAGCTCCCGCAGCGCCGGCAGCCGCGCCCAGGCCGCCTCGCCGAGGTCGAGCTCGCGGAAGGCGCGCAGGTCGAGCCGGGTCAGGGGCAGCCCGCGCCCCGCGAAGCGCTCGACCAGCTCGCGGCAGGCCTGCTCGGCGCCGCTCAGGGCGACTTCGGTCAACGCCTCGCCAGGGTCGACCTCGACGCTCCCTGCGCCGTCGAGGGAGAGCCGGGTCAGGTTCGGGACCACCAGCGGCGGGTCCGCGTCGGCGAAGTCGAGCTCGCCGCGCCCGACCACACGTCGCTGCAGGCGCAGGGTCTCGAGGTGCATCGGCAAAGGCGGGATCAGCCCGTTGGCGCCGCGGCCGCCGACCGCCAGCCCTGGGATCCCCTGCGCGCGCAGCGCCTCGACCGCGCGGCGCAGGTGCTCGGCCTCCGAGCGCAGCGGCTGCACCCACCAGGCTCGGTGCTCGGGCACCTGGAGCGGATTCGGCCGCGGGGTGTTCCCCAGCCAGCGGACCTCGTCGTCCCCGGTCAGCACGTGAACGCCGAGGGGCAGCTCGGAGGCGAAGCTCAGCCCCGGGCGGACGTCGGCCGCGAGCAGCGGGCCGCACACCGGCGCGCCCGCGCGGCGCAGGGAGGCGGCCAGCTCTCGCCCCGCGGCGAGGTCGCCCTCGTCGCTGAAGCGCCGCTCGAGGGCGCGCAGCTTGGCGTCAGCCACGCCGCGCCCCGCTCAGTGGATCCGGGGCTCGAGGGGCAGCGCGCGCACGATCTCGGCCTCGGCCTCGCCCATGACCTCGAGCCGCGCGACGACCTCGTCCTCGGGTGCGTAGGTCGCGGCGAGCTCGACGAAGAGCAGCGCGTGGCCGTGCTCGGCCTGGGCGAGCCCGGCGTAGAACTGCGCGAGGTCGGGGTCGCTCAAGCCCTCGCTCAAGAGCTGCAGGCGCTCGTGGGAGCGCGCCTCGATCAGGGCGCTGACGAGCAGCAGGTCGGTGAGCCGGGTGTCGTCTCGCTCGTGCCGCACCAGCTTGCGCAGGCGGCGGGCGTAGGGGTCGCCCCGGTCGCGCCCCAGGCTCAGCCCGCGGGCCAGCATCCGATCGTAGACCTGGCGGAAGTGCCCGATCTCCTCCTGAGCCAGGCGCGCCATGCGCTGCACCAGGAGCTCCTTCTCGGGGAACCCGGCGAGCAGCGAGATCGCCTGGCCGGCCGCCTTCTTCTCGCAGTGGGCGTGGTCGACGAGGACCTGGTCGAAGCGCGCCAGCGCCTGCGGCAGCCAGGCGGGGTCGCTGGCGCAGCGCAGCACGGGGCGCTCGAGGCGTGAGGGGCTCGCGTTCATGGCTCCGTCTTACCACGGAGCCGCAGCCCTCAACGGAAACCGAGCGGGTTCTCGATCGCGAGCGGGCTCGGCGGCAGGTCCCTGGGGAGGGGGGCTGGTTGAAGCCCGAGGGCGCGACGTCGTTGTCGCCCCCCGCATGAAACAGGCTCGCCAGGAGCTGGATCTGGGTCCTCCCGGGGCCGAGCTCGAACTGGCCGCCGCCGTAGACCGCGATCCCCTGG
>JAGQRJ010000535.1 GCA_020425635.1 Planctomycetota bacterium
CCCGAGGGTCCTCGAGGTGCTGCAGGCAGCGCACGGCCAGCCGGCGGACCCCCGCGCGGGAGTGCTCGAGTCGTTTCGCGAGGGCGGAGGTCAACGCCGCGCTCGGGGGGGCGGCCGCGATCGCCTGCCAGGCCTCCGCGTGCGAGCGGGGGCGGGTGGCCGCGGTCGCCAGCGCGTCGGCGAAGGGGGGGAGCGAGACCCCGTGACGCGTGAGCAGCGCGCAGGCCCTCGCGACCGCAGGGCCTTCCTCGAGCAGCGCCTCGCGGACGCGCTCCGCGTAGCGCCCGGCCAAGGCCTCGCCCAGGCCCGGACAGGCGGCGAGCACCTCCAGCGGACGCTCGAGCCGCAGGCGCGTGCGCGCCTCGTTCAGGTCGAGCAGGGTCACGAGCAGCCCCTCCCCGCCCAGACGCGCTGCGGCGAGCAAGGCCTCGACGGTGGGCCAGGAGAGCACGCAGCCCGCGGCGCTCGACAGGTTGAAGGGGTTGCTGGGCGCCGCCCGGCGCTCGGCCGCGAACGCGAGCGCGACCAACCAGCGCGGGACGCCTGCCCGCTCGAGCGGCTCGGGCGGGAAGCGCTCGGGGGGCGGTCCGCCGAGCGCGTCGTAGACCAGCCCCAGGCGCAGGAGCGCGACGGGGTCACGCAGCGCGCGCAGCAGATCGCGCGGGCGGACCTCCGCCGCGGGATCCCGGCGCAGCGCGAGCTCCAGGCCCGCGCCCACCCCGGGCTCCGCGGCGAGGGCGTCGAGGACCCCCGGGTCGCGGCCGTCCTCGACGAAGCGCTGCGCGCGCGCGGCGAGGTCGGGCCCGAGCGGCGCGAGGTCGGCGGCGAGGAGCCCGTCGATCCCCGCGACGAGCTGCGCGGGCGCGAACAGATCTGCGCCGCGCTCCCACAGCGCCCGCCAGCCGGGGAAGCTCGCGCTCGCTCCCTGACGGCGCCGCGCCTGGCTGAGCGCGGCCCGCGCCTCGGGGTCGCCCGCGGCCGCCGCGCGCTCCAGCTCTCGATTCCGCTCGTCAGCCATGGGGCCAGCCTAGCCCACGAAGCTCGCCACGAAGGGGTGAGCGTTGCGGGGGCGGGCTAGCGGCTGAGCCTCGCCCGGTGCAGGACCTCGCCCTCCCAACTCAGGGTGCGCAGCTCGGCGTCGTCCCTGACGAGCAGCGCCTGCGGGCCGAGCCACAGCAGCTCGCCTCGGAGCTCCGGGAGGGGGAGCAGAGCGAGCCTCGGGCCGACCCACACCAGCTGGCCTCGAGCGTCGCTGAGGAGCTGTCGGGCGACCTGGGGAGCGACCGCAGGCCGGGGGGACCCTTCGCTCGCGAAGGCGAACCCCTCCCCGGCCGTCGTCGTCAGCCCGCGGTCGAGGTCGTAGCGCACGAGCCGCCGGCCCTCGAGCGCCAGCGCGGCGCGCTCCTGGGGGTCGACCCAAGCGTAGGTCGCGGACTCCAGGGGCAGGACGTCGTCTGCGTTCACCAGCGAGACCACCCGCGGACGCGCCGGCTCGGCCTCGGTCGGCCGGGTCCCCACGTCGATCCGCACCGTGTAGAACCCGGTGTCGGCGGTCCACGCGCCGTCCCGCCAGGCGAGGAGCTCCGAGCCAAGCGGCTCGATCCAGTCGGCGAGGAACACCAGCCGGCCCTCGTCTTCGCCGCGGGTCACGGTCACCAGCGGTGCGCCGTCGCGGGTGTAGCCGGCGAAGCCCGAGACCCGCCGGGGCAGCGGCGCGAGGCTGCCGTCGGGGAGGCAGAGCGTGCGGGGCTGGGAGACCTCGAGCGTCACGAGCTCGCTGGGCTGGTTCCAGGCCAGGCCGATCAGGCGCCGGCCGGTGCGCTCCTGCACCCCACCGTCGGTCCCGGCGATCCAGGTGCTGGAGGCGTTGCTCACCCAGCGCGCGAGCCAGGCGTCCCACGAGTCCGCTGCGTCGAAGTGATCGAGGAACTCGCCGGTCGAGGAGCGGTCGGCGACCCGCACGCGCCCCCAGGCCTGCTCGTGGATCGCCAGCCGCTGCGAGTCCGACGACCAGCGGGCGACGTGACCCATGCGGGTGGAGACCGTCCGCGCCGGGTGCTCGCCGTGCGCGTCGAGGATCGCGACCAAGGTCTGGTGCGTGCCGTCGCGACGCAGGGGGAGCGCAATCCAGCGGCCGTCGGGCGACACCTGCGCCCTGCTCCAGGCAGGGGTGCAGGGGCGGAAGGGGAGGCTGAGCTCGACGCCGACCAGGCAGACCAGGGCGGGCAGCAGGCAGAGGCCGAGCAGGAGGTGGCTCACGCTGAACGCGCTCATGGCGCGCGCCGGCGGCGCCTTGCGCGCCACGCTCCTCGCCCAGAGCGCGGCGCCCGCGCCGAGGGGGAGCAGGATCCAGCTCAGTCCACAGATCAGCCCGCAGAAGGCGAGGACCCAGGCGCAGGCGACCCAGGCGCGCCCCCGGGTCGCCGACGAGCGCCCGAGGAAGAGCTCGTCGCGGTGCGGACCCAGGGCTCCGAGCACGAAGGGCAGCCCGAGGTAGAACACGAGCAAGCCGCCGCCGCCGAGCCAGGCGATCCGCTCCAGGTCTGCCTCGCCCCAGCCGCTCCAGGCGAGCGCCCCGACGACGAGGAAGCCGGCGACCGCGACGCACCACACGCTGAACTGCGGGCTGCGCGAGCCGACCTGGATCGCGCAGTGCACGCCGACCCCCAGGACCACGAACAGCGCAGGCAGCCACGCCTGGTCGGCGTCGGGGGTCAGGAAGGCCTCGAGCTCGGGCAGGAAGCCGCCGACCCCCGCGCACAGGAGCACCCCCAGCGCGCCGATCGCGCAGCCGAGGAGCGCGACGCAGAGCGCCGCGCTGGGGAGGGCCAGCCTCCCCAGCGGCAGCTCGAGCAGCTCGCGCGACCGCGCGCGCAGGCGGCCGTCGCTGGTCGAGCCGCCGAAGGTCAGGCCGACCTGACTCAGGAGCGGGGGCAGGACCCCGAGGATCAGGAGCAGCGGCGGGAGCTCCGCGGTCGAGAGGTCGAACACCCGAATCACCAGACCCCAGAGCGCGAGGCACGGGAAGGCCACGAGGGTGACCTTGCCCAGGAGGGGGAGCCGATCGCGGATCAGCGCTCCAGCTCCGTAGAACGGCTGCTGCAAGGCGCTCATGCTTCCACCGCCTCGTCCGCTTCCCGCAAGACCTCGAAGTAGACGTCGCGCAAGGTCAGGCGACTGGTCGAGACCTCCGCCCCGCCGGTGCGCGCCTCGAGCTCGCGCACGAGCCCTGCCGTGTAGTCGTTGAGGATCACCACCTGCTCGCAGCCCTCGGCGGGGAGCGCCCGCTCCACCCCGAGCAGCTCCGCGGAGAGCCCGTCGGCCGGCAGCGCTTGCCCGGGGCTCGGGAGCCGCAGCCGGAGCCGCCGGAAGCGCTCGCGGAGGTCGTCGACGGCGCCCTGGATCTGGGTCCGGCCCTCGCGCATGAACACCACCCGGTCGGCGACCCGCTCGACGTCGTCGATCAGGTGCGAGGCGATCAGCACGGTGCGCTCCTCGCCCTCGACGAGCTCGATCACCGACTCGAGGAAGTCGCGCCGGGCGAAGAGGTCGAGGCCCATGGCGGGCTCGTCGAGGAGCAAGAGCTCGGGGTCGCAGCCCAGCGCGAGCAGCAGCCGCAGCCGCGCCTGCTGGCCCTTGGAGAGCGCCATGATCCGCGCGTCCAGCGGCAGCTTGAAGCGCGCGAGGAGCTCCGCTTCGCGCGCGGCGTTCCAGCGCGCCCCGCGCAGACGGCGCACCAGGGCGAGCTCGTCGCGCACGCGCCGGCTGGGGAAGGCGCTCGCGCCGCCCACGATCGCGATCCGCTGACGATCGCTCGGGCGCTGCGCCTCGACGTCGCGCCCGAAGAGGGTGGCCTCGCCGCCGTTGCGGCCCAGGTGCCCCGACAGGATCGAGAGCAGCGTCGACTTGCCCGCTGCGTTGCGCCCGAGGAGCGCCGTGACGCTGCCGCGGGGCACGCTCAGGTCGACCCCGCGCAGCACCTGCTGCGCGCCGAACCAGCGCGTGACGCCGCGCACCTCCACCACCGGATCGATCTCGCTCATGCCAGCTCCTCCCGTGTCGCCTTCCACAGACGCTCCAGTTCCCTGCCCTTGATCCCCGCGCGCGCCGCGAGCTCGACCGCGTCGCGCAGCGTGCGCCGCACCAGCGCCTCGCCGTCGCCCTGGCAGCGGTCGGTGACCGCGTCCTGCACGAACACGCCCTTGCCGCGGCGGGTGTAGATCACCCCTTCGGCCTCGAGTCGCCGATAGACCCGGACGACCGTGTTGGGGTTGACCAGCAGGTCTCGCGCCAGCCCGCGCACGCTCGGCAGCTGCGCGCCCGGCCCGAAGGCTCCGCGCGCGATCGCGAACTTCACCCGCTGCGCGATCTGCTCGTGCACGGGCACGTCGCTGTCGAAGTCCAGGGGGTCGGAGAGTCCAACGGTCGGGGGCAAGGCTGCTCCTGTGAACTGTTCTACTGTTGTGGCACAGTCAAGCAGTCCCCTTGGCGGAGGTCAAGGGCTAATCTGAAGGACGTGAGTAAGCACCGCGCAGACCTGAACTTGAGCGACGACGCGCCGGGCTTCGAGCTTCGCCCGGCCGAAGGCGCGGCGCTGCGCGAGGCGCTGCGCGCGGGCCTCGTGCCCGAGGACCAGGTGCGGGCGCTGCTGCTGCTCTGCCAGGAGGCGGCGCGCGGCGGCCAGCGCCTCGACGTGCTCGCCCTGCTCGCCGAGCGCTTCACCGCGCCGGCTCAGCGCCCGGCCCTCGCCGCGCTGCTCGCGCGGCTGGGGCCCTCGGTCGCGGGAGGTGAGCGCGTCCCCGCGCCGGAGTCGGTGGAGCGCGCCCGCGCGGCCCTGGCCCGGGGCGAGATCCCGCGGACCTTGACCCGCCTCCACGACGTCGCGATCCCGCTCCCCGCCACCGGGCTTGGCTCGCGGCCCGCGCCCGACGCGGGCAGCGACAGCCGCGACGGGCTCCCCGCGCGGATCGGGAGCTACCCGGTGCGCCGCGAGCTCGGGCGCGGGGGCATGGGGGTCGTCTACCTCGCGGACGACCCCGGGCTCGAGCGTCCGGTTGCGATCAAGGTGTGCACGGGGCTGAGCAGCCTCGACCCCGAGCGCCGCGCCCGCCGCGACGCGCGCTTTCGCCGCGAGGCTCAGGCGGTGGCGCGACTCCGGCACCCGGGGATCGTGAGCGTGCACGCCTTTGGCCAGCACGAGGGCGTGCCCTACATCGTCATGGACTACGTCCCCGGCGAGACCCTGCAGGCCGTGGGCAAGCGCGGGGTCTCGCCCGAGCGCGCGGCGGCCTGGGTGCGCGACCTCGCCGACGCCCTCGAGCACGCGCACACCGCGGGCGTCCTGCACCGCGACGTGAAGCCCGAGAACGTGGTGGTCGACCTCCAGGGCCGCGTGCACCTCATGGACTTCGGCCTGGCCCACGACGCCCTCCGCGACACCGGGCTGACCAACACGGGGCAGCTCTTGGGGACCGCGTTCTACATGTCCCCCGAGCAGGCCGCGGGGAGCGAGGTCGACGCGCGCACCGACGTCTACTCCCTGGGGGCGGTGCTCTACTTCCTCCTCGCCCGTCGCCCGCCCTACGACGGCGAGAACTGGTTGACCTTCCTCCAGAGCCTGCAGTCGAAGGAGCCGGCGCCGCTGCGCTCGCTCAACCCCGACGTCCCCGTCGCCTTGCAGCGCGTGGTCGAGCGCTGCCTGGCCAAGGACCGCGAGCAGCGCTTCCCCTCGGCGGCGGCGTTGGCCGCGGCCCTCGCCTCGCCGAGCGGCGCCTCGGTCCCCGCGGCGCCTCGTCCCGCGGGGTCGCCGCCCTTGGCGCGGATCGTCGCGGGGGTCGCCGCCGCTGGGGTGGCGCTCTCGCTCGCCTTCGCCGTCGCCCTGCGGGGCGGGGCCGAAGACGCGCAGCCGGACGACCC
>JAGQRJ010000009.1 GCA_020425635.1 Planctomycetota bacterium
CTGGTGCAAGAGAACGCCAAGCTGCGCGAGACGCCGCGGGGCGGACAGCGCACGAGCGGCGGCGGCATGCTGGCGGGGCTGGTGCAAGAGAACGCCAAGCTGCGCGAGACGCCGCGGGGCGGCCAACGCGCCAGCGGCGGCGGGCTGCTGGCGGGGCTGGTGCAAGAGAACGCCAAGCTGCGCGCGACGCCGGCCAGCGCGCCGGTGAGCGCGGCGCCCGAGGCCCAGGCCCCCGAGGCCGAGGCCTCCGAGGAGCCGAGCGAAGTGCGCGTCGCGCTCCTCGAGGAGTGCCCAGCAGACCCGGAGTCGGCGGACGCCGCCGACGACGATTCGACCCAACCGCGCAAGCAGAGTTTTGCGCGCAGCCTCGCGGCTGTCCTCGGCCTTGGGGGCCGGGGGCGTGTCGTCGAGGACGACTCACCTGGCGGGCGCCAGGCGGGTTGAGTTCGTTCACGTTTCAGCAGAGGGGGATCTCACATGACTCAGAAGAACAACACCGCGAGCGAGAGCGAGCACCGTCCGCGTTTCCGTGCAGGCGAAGAGGGAATCCTCTACGTCGGAATCGACCTGGGGACCTCACGGACCTCGATCAGCGCGAGCAACGGCGTGCGCGAGACGATCGCCAGCGTCGTGGGCTATCCGAAGGACGTCGTGTCTCGCAAGTTCCTGCAGAAGGACGTCCTGTTCGGTGAGGAGGCGCTCGAAAACCGCCTCGCGCTGAACCTGTTCCGGCCGCTCGAAGACGGCGTGATCAAGTACTCCGACGGCTCCGGCGCGTCGCAAGAGGAGGTCGACGGCAACCTCGAGGCCGCCCGCGCGCTGATCCAGCACGCGATCGAGCTCGCCAGCCCCGAGCCCGGGCAGCTCGTCTACGGCGTGATCGGGTGCCCGGCCCAGGCGTCGATCCACAACAAGCAGTCGATCATCGAGGCCGCGCGCGACGTGCTCGACTCGGTCGTGATCTGCAGCGAGCCGTTCTCGGTGGCCTACGGCCTCGAGCGCCTGCACGACTGCCTGGTGATCGACATCGGCGCGGGCACGACCGACCTCTGCCGCATGAAGGGCGCCATGCCCGACGAAGAGGACCAGCTGACCCTCACCGTGGCCGGCGACTTCCTCGACGAGCAGCTGTTCGAGCTGTTCAAGGCGCGCTGCCCCGACGCCTCGTTCACCAAGAACATGGTGCGCCAGGTCAAGGAGAAGCACGCGTTCGTGACCGAGGCCGCCGAGCCCGTGCTCGTGACCTTCCCGGTGCGCGGCAAGCCCGTGCAGTTCGACGTCACCGCCGAGATGCGCAAGGGCTGCCGGCGGATCATCGAGCCGATCGTCGAGGCGGTCGACAAGCTGGTCTCGACCTTCGACCCCGAGTTCCAAGAGCGCATGCGCAAGAACGTGCTGATCGCCGGCGGCGGCAGCCGGATCCACGGGCTCGACCGCGCGGTCGAAGAGGCGCTCCAGGCCTACGGCGGCGGCGGCGTTCGCTGCGTGCAGGAGCCGGTCTACTCGGGCGCCAACGGGGCGCTGAAGATCGCCTACGACATGCCGACCGAGGCGTGGGAACAGCTGCGCTAGCGTGCGCTTCGTAGGCTACGCTCGCACTTCCTGGGAGGAACAGGAGAACGCGAGCTATCCTGCGGTCGGGGAACAAGAGCGCACGCTCCGCGAGTTCGCGGAGCGCTGCGGCCTGACCCTCGAGCGCGTCCTCACAGACACCGGACTCAGCCCCAAGCATGGAACCTGCGCTGGGCTGGTGTCGATCCTCGACGGCATGGACGGAAGCTGGGACGGCGTGCTCGTCACGTCACCCGACCGCCTCGTGCTCGAGACGATCCAGATCGACGGGGTCGCGGAGCTGCGCCAGAACGGCAAGCAGGTCCTGATCCCGAGCGAGGCCAACGCCAAGCTCCTGCGCGAGAAGCTCAAGCGGGCGCCCAAGCCGCCGCGGACGCCAGCCGTCACGGTGCGCACCAAGCGCCGCCGGGTCGCGGAGCGTCTGCTCCGCGGGCGGGAGGCCGGCGCGCGGGCGGGGAAGCACCAGAGCGGCCCCGCGCCCTACGGCTACCGCCGGGACTACACCCTGCGCAACACCGAGGGGGTCTTGCTCGTCCCGGACGACGTCGAGGCAGACGTCGTGCGCATGATCTTCCGCGAATACCTGCGCCTGCGCAGCATGAAGCGGCTGATCAAGCTCCTCGACGAGCAGGGGCTCAAGACGCGACGCGGGAAGCAGTGGTCACGGGCGGGCGTGTCGTGGATCCTCAAGAACGACACCTACGTCGGGCGGGTCCACTTCGGCAAGATCCGCACCAAGGGGCGGCACGACTCGATCGTTCCGCCGATCATGTTCAACAAGGTTCAGAAGTTGATCCGAGAGAACAATAAGCGGAACGGCAGCGAGACCAGCGCACCGAAGCGCATGGCCGAGCTGACCGCGCTGCCCTCGCGCAACGCGCGGGCGGGCTAAAGAACTACACCGACCTAGGGGGAAGGTGGGGGAAGGGAGGAGCTTGCTCCTCCCGGCCCTTTTGGTTCGGTCGCTCCGCGCGGGCTCGACGCGTTCCGCCGAGAGCGGCATACTCGAAGGCATGCTGACCCCCGAACGAGCGCAGCTGTGGATGCAGCGGGTGCGCGAGCTGACCCGCCAGCTCGCGGGCGAGCAGGAGCTCGAGCACCTGCCCACGAGGATCCTCGACGCCGCGGTGGAGCTCACCGAGGCGGAGCGCGGCTACCTGCTGCGGGTCGGGCGCAAGCCCGAGGGAGGCGCCGCGATCAAGGTCGAGGCGGCGCGGGGCTTCGATCGCACCGCCCTGCAGGCCAACAAGCGCGACGTCTCACGGCGCGTGATCCAGCGGGTGATCGAGCTCGGCGAGGGGATCGTCTCCTCGGCCGAGCCGCGGCTGCTCGACGCCACCAGCCTCCTCGATCAGCGCGTGCTGGGCTTCCTCTGCGTCCCGCTGTGCCTCAACGAGACGGTGATCGGGGTGCTCTACCTCGACCACCGGGGGCGCGACGAGGCGTTCTTCGCCGCGCAGCTGCCCTTCGTGCAGACCTTCGCCGATCAGGCGGCGCTCGCCTATCAGCGCCTCGGGCTGCGGGCGCTCGAGCCCGAGGCGCCGCCAGGCGCTCGCCCCGCCGGGCTGCTGGGCAGCGGGCCGGCCATGCAGCAGGTGTTCGCGCTGATTCGGCGCGCCGCGGGGGCGCAGTTTCCGGTGCTCGTGGCCGGCGAAGCGGGCAGCGGGCGGCGGGCGGTCGCCACCGAGATCCACCGCGCCTGGGGCTCGAGCCTGCCCCTGCACGTCCTCGACGGCGAGCACGCGAGCCCCGAAGAGGTCGCGCGCGTGGTCGCGCCCCAGGTCGCGGGCACGGTCTACGTGCGCGAGGTCGGGCGGCTCGAGCCGAGCCAGCAGGCGACCTTGGCCGCGCGGGTCCAGGCCGGCGCCGCCCCGGACGCCCCGTGGCGCCTGGTCGCCTCGAGCTCCGACGACCTGCTCCAGCGCGTGCGCAGCGGGGCCTTCCGCGAGGACCTCTACTACGGGCTCGTGCTCCGGATCGAGCTCCCGCCGCTGCGGGAGCGCCCGGAGGACGTGCTCCCCCTGCTCGCGCGCTTCCTCTCGCTCCACGGCTTGCCCGGGGCGCAGAGCTTCAGCGCGCGGGCCGAGCTCTTGCTGAGGAACTACGCCTGGCCGGGGAACCTCCGCCAGCTCAACGGCGAGGCGCTGCGCCTGATCGCCCAGCAGCCGCTGCCGCGCGAGATCAGCGCGACCTGCCTCTCCGAAGAGATCAAGGGCGGGGCCGGCGTCGCCGGGAGCAAGGGCTTCACGCTGCGCGACACCCAGCGCGAAGCGATCCAGGCCGCCCTCGACGACGCGCAGGGCAACAAGAGCCTCGCCGCCAAGCGGCTGGGGATCCCCCGCAGCTCGCTCTACCGCCTCATGAAACGCCATGGGCTGAGCTAGGTCGTGTCGCGCAGGTGAGCGACGAGGTGCAGGACTCCTGGGACTACGGGTCTCGCCTGCCCCAAGACCCGGCGGGCAGCGGCTCCGCCTTGCTCCCCGGGGCCGAGTTCGGGCGCTACCGCGTCACCGGCAGCCTGGGCGCGGGGGGCATGGGGGTGGTCTACCGGGTGCACGACCCCGAGCTCGGGCGTGACTTCGCGCTCAAGGTGCTCAAGGCCAGCTCGCCCGAGCGCCACGCGCGCTTCCTGCGGGAAGGTCGGCTGACCGCGGCCCTGCGCCACCCCGGGATCGTGAGGATCCACACCGCGGGCGAGGCCAACGGACGGCCGTACCTGCTCTACGAGCTGCTCGAGGGCAGCGTGCCGCTGAGCGAGCGCCTCGCGAGCGCGACCCAAGAGCAGCGCGTGGGGTGGGTGCTCGAGGTCGCCCGCGCGGTCGGTCACGCTCACACCCAGGGGGTCGTGCACCGCGACCTGAAGGCCGAGAACGTGCTCCTCGACGAGCAGGGGCGGGCGCGGGTGATCGACTTCGGCCTGGCCTTCAGCGAGGAGGCCGATCGCCTGACCCGCAGCGGCGCGACCCCGGGGACGCCGCGCTGCATGGCCCCCGAGCAGCTCGCCGGCGACCGCCCGGGGAGGCTCCGCGTCGCGCCGACCCTCGACGTGTGGGCGCTGGGCGTGCTGCTCTACCGCTGCCTGACCGGGGGCTACCCCTTCGAGGGCGGGACCCTGTTCGAGCTCGCGGCGCAGATCTGCGGGGAGGCCCCGACGCCCCCGGGGCGGCTCTGCCCGGGCCTGTCGCCCGCCGTGGAGGCGGTGTGCCTGCGCGCGCTGGAGAAGGACCCCGCGCGCCGCTACGCCGCCGGCGACGCCTTCGCTGACGCCCTCGAGGCCGCGCTGCGCGATCCGAGTCGTGGGCGACCTCGCACCGTGTGGGCCCTGCTCGGGGGGGCGATCCTCGGGCTCGGGGTCCTGGCGGCGGCGCTCCCTCGCGGGAGCGGCGCCGCGGGCCCGGCTCTCGAGCGACC
>JAGQRJ010000536.1 GCA_020425635.1 Planctomycetota bacterium
AGCGGTCGGCGTGGGTCTGGTAGTGGTCGAGGCGCGCCGCCTTCTGGCAGAGGTAGCCGCGCGACTCGGGGTGCGCCGCGTCGCCGCGGACCTTGGCGATTCGCGGGCCCTCGAGCTGGACCTCGAGCCCGCAATTCTCGCTGCAGAGAATGCACGCCGTCGGCTCCCAGGTCACGTCGTCCTCCCGCGGGGCGCTCAGGGGAGCGAGATCGCCGGGCGGAACCCGACCTCGCTGGACGCGCTCGTCTGCTCGACGCCACGGGGGAGCCCTTCGCCGAAGAAGGGCACGTGCAACACCCGGACCGCGGAGCGGCACTGCTCAGCGTCATGGAACGAGCTGCCACCGCGGCTGACCCCGAGCAGCTGTCCGGGCCCGGCGTAGTCTCCCCAGGCGCTCCCCGGGTCGCACCACTCGCGGACGCCGCTGTGCATGTCGTAGAGCCCGAACGCGTTGGGCCGCTTCTTGCCCACCGGGTGGGCGGAGGGTGGGGAGCCGGTCGGCGGCCAGGCGTAGCGCTCGAAGGCCTCGGGCGAGAAGGCGCCGAAGGACCAGGGGGTCTCGGTGCCGGCGCGGCAGGCGTACTCCCACTCCTCCTCGCTCGGCAGGCGGAACCCCGCGCGCTCGCAGAACTCGTGCACGTCCACGAAGTCGACCCCCGCGACGGCGGCGCTTGGATCCTTGTGCAGCGAGGGGTTCCCGCTCATGAGCCGGGACCACGCCTGCTGGGTGCACTCGGTGGCGGAGAGCAGGAAGGGCTCGACGGTCACGGGATCGCAGGGGCCCTCGTTCTCCTTGCGGCCGACTTCTCCCTCGGGGCTGCCTGGCCGGTAGGTCCCTCCAGGGAGCAAGTGGAACACGAAGTCCGAGGCTTCGTAGCCGAAGCGCGCGATCCGGTAGGCCTGGCCCCCGCAGCGAAACTCTCGCGAGTCCAGGTAGCTCAGGCCGGGGACCTGCTTCGCGCGCTCGATCAGCGCCGCGTAGCCGGGCATGCGCTTGACCTCTGGCACCTCGCGCGGCGGAGCGTCCTCTGCGACCTCGGGCTCACGCGACGAGCGCTCCTCGAGCTCGACCACGACGGGCGCCGAGCGGTTGCCGGAGGCGTCGACGGCGACGTAGCTCACCGTGCGCTTGCCGGGTGCGCTCCCCAGGGCGAGCACGAACCGGTGCTCGGTTCCGGGCTGCATGGGGGTATGGCTTCCGGCGTCGTCGACGACCTCGACCACGTCGCCGGCTTCGACGCGCAAGACCGCGGCCTCGAGGTCGAGCTCGTCCCGGGTCAGCTTCACCAGGGAGAGCGCCGGGGGCTTGACCTCGACCTTGACGCTGGCGGGCAGCGAGCGCCGGCCCTGTGCGTCGACCGCGGTGTAGGTCCAGGTCTGGACCCCGGCTTCGCCCTGGAGCGGGCCCTCTTCGAGGGTCGGCTCCTTCCCCGGGACGATCCCCTCGTCCTTGGAGAACGGGCCCTCGACCGTGACCGGACCCTGGGCGTTGACCTCGAGCGCGACCCCCGTGAGCTGGCCCACGTAGCACGCGTCGTCGAGCCGCCGCACGCGGAGCGCGGGGGCGCCCTGGGCGAGCCCCACGATCGGGCGGTCGCCCTCTCCGCTTGGGTGGCTCGAGGACGGCGGCGCGGGTGAGGTCTCGGGGAGCCCTCGGTAGGTCAGGTAGCCCCCGACGTTGAGCGCGACGATCAGCGCCAGGCCCACGAGCTTGGGGCCCCACGACGACTCTCGCGCGGCCCGTGGGCTGGGGGGCTGGGTGGGGGCGGTCGGGCCGTCGGCGCCCGAGGGGGCGGGCGGCGGCGGGGTCAGCGCGCCCGTGTGCAGGTCGGAGGCGGTCGGCTCGGGGGCGAGGGCTCCCGTGTGCAGCTCCGAGGCCGAGTCCTCTGCGCCGGGTGCCGTGGAGGGCGCAGGCGCGGTCGTCGTCGGCGCGCTGCCGAGGGCGTCCGCGAGGCCCGCGAGCAGCTCCGTCACACTGCCCAGGCGCTGGGCAGGGTCCACGTGGATCGCTTGCGCGCAGAGCGCGTCGAGGGCCAGCGGGATCTCCGGGGTGTGCTCGCTGGGGCGCGGCGCCGCCTGCGTCCCGGCTTCGACCGCGAGGTGCTTGCGCACGACCTCGGTCAGGCTCGAGCCTGGGAAGGGCAGCTCCCCGGTGAGCGCGCGGAACAGCATGACCCCCAGCGCGAACACGTCGCAGCGCGCGTCGACCGTCTTCGCGTCGGCGCACTGCTCGGGCGACATGTAGTGCGGGGTCCCCATGCCGACCCCGCTCTGGGTCAAGCCTCCGGTGAGGGCGGCCCCGGACTCGTCGGGAGCGCTCAGGACCTTGGCGATCCCGAAGTCGGTCAGGTGGATCCCGCCGCGGGCGTCCTGCAGGACGTTGGCCGGCTTGAGGTCGCGGTGCACGATCCCGGCGGCGTGCGCGCGCTCGACCAGCTTCGCCGCTGCCCTCAGGCGCTCGAGGCGCGCCTGCAGCGGCCCGCTGCTGAGGTCGAGGGGGGAGGCGTCCTCGACCAGGTCCATGGCGAGGAACAGCCCGTGCGGCGGGACCTCGCCCCAGTCGAAGGCGCGCACGAAGCCCGACTCCGAGCCGAGCTCATTGCTGATCATGGCTTCGCGCTTGAAGCGCGCCCGGAGCACGTCGTGCGCGCCGCCGCCTGCGGCGGTGACCTTGACCGCGACGCGCTTGTCGAAGCGGGTGTCGAAGGCCACGTAGACCGCGCCCATGCCGCCTCGACCGAGCTCGCGCTCGATCCGGTAGCGGTCGCCGACGAGGGTTCCGGGCTCGATCTTCACGGCCCCAGTGTCTCAAATCGCTCGCCCGCGGGCCGCCACCGGCGAGGGCGCGCCGGCCTCAACGGGGGGCGAGCACCAGGTCGTAGCTCGGGCGCAGGCTGCCGTCGGCGAGCTCGACGCCCTGCGGGCTCCAGGCGATCCCCGAGGGGTGCTCCGCGGCCGCGCAGGAGAGCCCGCGGACGCCCCAGGCCGCGAGGGGGCGCACCTCGCCGGGGTCGCTGACCCCGTCGCCGTCGGCGTCGCGCCAGAGCGCCAGCCCGTCGAGCTCGGCGCCACGCAGCCAGCCGTCGGCGTCGTCGTCGAGCAGGGCGAGGGCGGCGTAGCCGTCGGCCTGGAACAGCGTGAAGCTGCGGCTGCCGAAGAGCTGGGTCGCGGAGGTGACCTGCCCCCGGCCGCGCGGGTCCCACACCAGCCACCCGGCGCGCGGGGTGATCCACTCCCAGGTCTGGCGGCGCCCTGTGCCGTCGAGGTCGAAGGCGACCCGCGCGTCGTGGTCGAGCAGGTCCTCGGGGCCGAGGCCGGGCTCCAGGGGCAGCGCGATCGGGGTCACCGGGCGGGGCAGCGCCTCGAGGTGCTTGGCCTTGGTGGCCAGGTCCGCCAGCTCCTGGGCGTCGGCCTCGGGGTCGAGCAGGGGCTTCAGGTAACGGATCGCCTCGACGGTGACGAACTCGTCGAGGTCGCCGGTCTTGGCGTTGCCCTCCTGCGACCAGGCGTCGCGCACGATCCCGCGCAGGGCGGCCTTGGCCTCCTCGACCTTGCCCGGCGCCTGGCTCAGGCACCAGGCGTGACCGAGGCGAATCGGCCAGCTCGTGGGAGCGAGCTTGAGCGCGCGGGCGTAGGTCTCGATCGCCTGCTCGAGGTGCTTGGCCGCGAGCTCTCGCTGCGCGTCGTCGCCTGCCGGCTTGAGGTAGCCCGTGAAGGGCACCCGGGCGTCGTAGAAGAACGGTTCGTCGGGCGTGTCCTTGAGCGCCTTGCCCGTGGCCTCGGGCCCGAAGCGCTTCGAGGCGTAGGCCATGCCGTGGAGCCGCGCCAGTTGGTGCAGGCGCGAGACGTTCGTCGGGGCCAGCTTGACCCGCAGCTCCGCGTTCTCGATCAGGCGCGC